>JBEKZK010000162.1:0-8288 GCA_049509935.1 Xanthobacteraceae bacterium
CGGACTTGTCCACCTCGTCGATCAGCAGCACGCAGCCATCGGGCTGCTCCAGCGCCTGCAGCAGCGGCCGCGACTCGATGAACTCCTTGGAAAAGAACACGTCGCCGAACGCGTGCAGCCGGCTCAATGCGGCGGGCAGCGTGTCGGCGTGTCCCAGCACCTCGCCGAGCTTGTCCTTGAGGATCTGGGTGTAGAGCAGCTGCTTGGCGTACTTCCACTCGTACAGCGCCTTGGATTCGTCGAGCCCTTCGTAGCATTGCATGCGGATCAGCTTCAGGCCCCGCCACGCGGCGATTGCCTTGGCGAGCTCGGTCTTGCCGACGCCGGCCGGTCCCTCGACCAGGATGGGCTTTTCGATCCGCTGCGCCAGGAACACGGCGGTCGCGATCTGCCGGCTGGCGATATAGCCGGCCTCCGCCAGGCCGCGCTCAACCGCATCGACCGCCGAGGTCGGATCCAGGGGACTGTCCATGCGGATCTCGATAGCCGATCGCGAGCGCAGGGCCAATCCCGGAGCCCGTAGGGTGCCGTAGGGTGGGCCTCAAGGGCGTTACGCCCGTCTTCGCGGGCTATGGCGTAGCGTGCCCACCGCCGCGAGCCGCAGACGTGCCACAACTTGCCGCACCGTCTGGTGGGCACGTCGCTGCGCTCCTTTGCCCACCCTGCGCCTCGCGGCCGAGCACCAGGGTCGGCACGCGCGTCGAGCGATCCTTGATGGTGAACACCCGGGTGCCCGACCGGCGGCCGGCGCGGACACCCGAGACCGCAAGGCCGGCCGCGGCCAGGCGCGCGTGTGTCGCGTCAAGATCGGGCGTCCGCCACGACAGGCCCCACAGGTCGTCCGGGCCGTCGGTCACGCCGGCCGCCAGATCGTGCGCCACCTCGACCACGAGGTCGCCGCAGCGAAAGAACAGCAGCCGCGCTCCCCAATCCGGATTGCTGCGGTCGAGCCGCAGCTCCAGATCGAGACGCCCGGCGAGCAACGCGATCGCTCGCTCCGGGCACGGGCTGCGAATGACCACGTGGTCGAGCCCCGATATCGTCGCGCCCTCGTCAGCGATGGCGGGCGACGAGAGAGCCGGCGTCTGCCCGCCGGCGATCCGCTGGGCCAATCGAGTCCGAGAATCATGCGGTGACGTCCGGCCGGTGGATGGAGTTGAGCGCGGCGGCTTGCGATGCCATCATCGTTTCGGCCAGATCACAGCCGCGCGCAACAGCTTCCGCTTTTTCGGAGGAACCTTTGCAGAACCTGCAGATCGATCCGCAGCGCCTGTGGGACATGCTGATGGACACCGCCCGCCTCGGCGCGACCGCGAAGGGCGGGATCTGCCGCCTCACGCTGACCGATCTCGACCGTCAGGTGCGCGACTGGTTCAAGGCCCAGTGCGAGGCGCTCGGCTGCTCGGTCACGGTCGACGAGGTCGGCAACATGTTCGCGCTGCGGCCCGGCCGGCGCGCCGACGTCGCGCCGATCGCGATCGGCAGCCATCTCGATACGCAGCCGACCGGCGGCAAGTTCGACGGCGTGCTCGGCGTGCTCGGCGGCCTGGAAGTGCTCAAGACCCTGCACGATCTCGGCTACCAGACCAACGCGCCGCTGCTGCTGGTCAACTGGACGAACGAGGAAGGCTCGCGGTTCGCCCCCGCCATGCTCGGCTCCGGCGTCTTCGCCAAGGTCTTCGATCGTGCCTACGCTGACAGCCGCGAGGACCGCCAGGGCATCCGCTTCGGCGACGCGATCGAGCAGATCGGGTATCGCGGGACCGTAAAGGCGGGAGACGTCGCGATCGGCGCCATGTTCGAGCTGCACATCGAGCAGGGCCCGATCCTGGAAGCCGAGGACAAGGTCATCGGCGTCGTTCAGGGCGTGCAGGGCATGCGCTGGTACGACGTCACGGTGACCGGCCGGGAGGCGCACACCGGCTCGACGCCGATGCAGCTGCGCCGGAACGCCCTGGTCGGAGCGGCGCGCCTGATCGAGGCCGTCGACCGCATCGCCAGGGAACGGCCGCCGGCGGTCGGGACCGTGGGGCTCATCGAGTCCAGGCCCAACTCGCGCAACGTGATCCCGGGCGAGGTCTTCTTCACCATCGACTTCCGCCACCCGCAGAGCGCGGTGCTGGACGCCATGGAGGCCGAGCTGGTGCAGGCTATCGACGGCCTCGCGGGCGAGACCGGGCTTGCGGTCGACTGGAAGCGGATCTGGGATTCTCCGCCGGTCGCGTTCGATCCCGCCTGCATCGCCTGCGTCCGCGAGGGCGCCGAGAAGGCCGGGCTGCCGGCGCGCGACATCATCTCGGGGCCCGGTCACGACGCCGCCTACATGGCCCGCGTCGCGCCGACCACCATGATCTTCGTGCCCTGCAAGGACGGCATCAGCCACAACGAGGCGGAATCGACCACGTTCGACGAGTGCGCGGCGGGCGCACAGGTCCTGCTCAACGCGGTGCTTGCCTACGACCGCCGCTTCGCCGTGGCGTGATCCGGGTCATCGGTCTCCAGATACCGCCCGCGTCCTGCGGCAGCCTGACTGTTGTGCAACGGTCCCGCCTCGGCAACAGTGCCGCTCGTCTCGGGACCGGGCTCCGGATGCAATCGCAGCGCACTGCAGCGATCAGATTGTTGTACGTTGCCATGGCGGCGGCGCTGATCGTGCCGGCGGCGCTGTTCACCTATGCCTCCTGGCTCAACTACCGCACCACCTATCGGGCCGCCGACGAGAGGGTCACCCGCTCCCTCGACGTCATGCACGAGCAGACCCTGCGGGTCTTCCGCTCGGTCGAGCTCGCGTTCGGGGCGGTGGACGACATGGTGCGCGGCATGTCGGACGACGACATTCGCGCCGACGAGAACGACCTGCACGCCAGGCTGGCGGCGATCGACAAGGCACTGTCGCAGGCCGACGCGATCACGGTGTTCGATCGCAGCGGCCATCCGCTGGTGTCGAGCCGGACCTATCCGGTGTCGCGCGCGCTCGACGTCTCCGGCCAGGATTTCTTCGCCGGCCATGTCGATCGCGACGACGGATTGTTCTTCGGCGACGTCATCGCTCCGCAGCCGGCCGGAGAGCCGTATTTCACCCTCAGCCGGCGGCGCTCGTCGCCGGGCGGGGCGTTCACCGGCGTGATCGAGGCCTCGATCATCCCGAGGGATTTCACCGACTTCTATGCGCGGATCGGCGAGTTCGACGGCCGCTACTATGCGCTGCTGCGCGAGGACGGGTTCATCCTCGCCCGCTATCCGGTGGCGCATCTGCCGGCGCGCCTCGTCGACCCGGCGCCGATCATGAAGGCGATCGCGAGGAAGTCCGCGCAAGGGATCTACACCGCGACCTCGCAGCTCGACGGCGTCGAGCGGCGCATCGGCTACCGCCGGATGGAAGCGTTTCCGATCTATCTGCTGGCCGGCATCGAGACCGCCGCGGTGCTCGCCGAGTGGCGGAGCACGATGATGAGCCACCTCATCTTCGGCATCCCGGCGTCGCTGCTGCTGTTCGGCGCAATCGGCGCCGTGCTCAGGCGCACCCGGGGACTCTACGCCGAGACGGACCGGCGTGCGGTCGCCGAGGACGCGCTGCGGCAGTCGCAGAAGATGGAGGCGGTCGGCCAGCTCACCGGCGGTGTCGCCCACGATTTCAATAATCTGCTCACCATCATCATCGGCAACCTGGAGATCGCCCAGCGCAGCCTGGATGCCTGGAACGAGGGCGCCGCCGATCGGCTCCGGCGTTCCGTCAACAACGCGATGCGCGGCGCCTCGCGGGCCGCCGACCTGACCAAGCGCCTGCTCGCGTTCTCGCGCCGGCAGCCGCTCGCCCCCAAGCCGATCGAGGTCAACAAGCTGATCGTCGGCATTTCCGAGTTCCTGCGTCGCTCGGTCGGCGAGCGGATCGGCATCGAGACCGTCGGCGCCGGCGGGCTGTGGAAGGTCGAAGCCGATCCCGGCGAGCTGGAGACCGCCATCATCAATCTCGCCGTCAATGCGCGCGACGCCATGCCGGACGGCGGCAAGCTGACGATCGAGACCGGCAACGCGTACCTCGACGAGAACTACTGCCGGCAGCACCACGACGTGAGTCCCGGCCAGTATGTCCTGATCGCGGTGAGCGACACCGGCACCGGCATGAGCCGGGACACCGCGGAGCGGGTCTTCGAGCCGTTCTTCACCACCAAGACGGTGGGTCAGGGCACCGGGCTCGGGCTCAGTCAAGTCTATGGCTTCGTCAAGCAATCGGGAGGTCACGTCAAGATCTACAGCGAGCCGGGCGAGGGAACCAGCGTAAAAATCTATCTGCCGCGCCTGACGCGCGACGTCCCCGACTTGGAGGAGGTGGAGCCGGCGCCGCCGGCGTCCAGCGTATCCGGTGCGACCGTCCTGGTCATCGAGGACGACAGCGACGTGCGCGGCTATGTGGTCGAGATCCTGCGCGAGCTGGACTACCGGGTGTTCGATGCCGAGGATGCCGAAGCCGCGCTGGCGCTGATCGAGCAGAAGAGCCTGCGCGTCGATCTGCTGCTGACCGACGTCGTGCTGCCAGGCCTCAACGGCCGCCAGGTGGCGGAACGGATCCGGGCCGCCCAGCCCGCCGCCAAGGTCCTGTTCATGACCGGCTATTCGCGCAATGCCATCGTCCATCAGGGCCGCCTCGATCCCGGCGTCGAGCTGATCCAGAAGCCGCTGACCCGGAGCGCGCTCGCCGCCCGGATCGCCGGGATCCTCGATGTCCGCGAGGCGCAGGCGGTGGGCTGACCGCGGGCGCGCGCTCGCAACGGGCGGCGACGCCCTTCAGTTGATCTGGTCGCGGGCGGCCGCTCGCGCCGCGCGTCCGGTCAGCGCCGGAAGCGCCAGCATCAGGATCACCAGCGCGCCGGAGGCGAGCTTGAGGTCGGTCGGCGCCAGCCCGACCGCCAGGCACACCGATATGATCTGGTAATAGACGATCGAGCCCGCCACCGGCGCCAGCAGCTGGCGCAGCACCGTCCGGCGACCGAGCAGCATCTCGCCGATGATGACGGCGGCGAGCCCGTTGATCACCACGCCGAATCCAATATTGACGTCGGCGAACCCCTGCGACTGCACCACGATGGTTCCGGCGAATGCCGAGAGCGCGGCGGCGGCGCCGACGCCGAGCACCGTCACCCACCACACATTGATGCCCTGCGCCTGCGCCATCTCGAGGTTCGCTCCGACGGCGCGGAACGCGATGCCGTGCTCGGTGCGCAGGAAGGCCCAGAGGAGGCCGACCACCGCCGAGACCACGGTGGCGAGCAGCACGATCTTGGCCGGCAGGCTCTCGTTGAGGCCGTCGTGGATCAGGTTGAAGACGTTGTCGTAGTCGAACAATGCGATGTTGGAACGCCCCATCACGCGCAGGTTCACGCTGTACAGCATGGTGATCACGATGATGCCGGCGAGCAGCGAGCTGATGCGGAACCCGAGGCTGATCAGCGCGGTCGCGGTCCCGGCCGCGAAGCCGCCGGCGACCCCGAGCGCCATCGCGGGCAGCGGCGACACGCCGGCGGCGAGCAGCGCGCCGCAGATGCAGCCGCCGAGCGGAAACGTCCCCTCGCACGACAGGTCGGGAAAGTTGAGCAGCCGGAACGGGATCATCACGGCGAGCGCCACGAAGGCGTAGATCAGGCTCTGCGCCAGCGAGATGGGCACCAGGCCGATAAAGCTGTTGGGACTGTCCATCGGCTCACCGCGTCAGCAGCACGCGGTCGTCCTCGGCGCGAAAGCGCGCGACCAGGTCTTCGATCGTGACGCCGCGCTTCTCGGCGCCATCGAGCGACACCCGGATGCGGCCGGCGTCCATCATGATCAGCCGGTCGCCGGCTCCGACCGCGTGGCGCATGTTGTGGGTGACCATGAGCGTGGTGATGCGGCTCTCCTCGACGACCCGAATGGTGGCCGTCATCACCAGATCCGCGGTCACCGGGTCGAGCGCCGCGGTATGCTCGTCGAGCAGCAGCAGCTGCGGCTGGCGCAGCACCGCCATGACCAGCGAGCACGCTTGGCGCTGGCCACCGGACAGCGTCTCGATCCGGTCCGCCAGCCGGTTCTCCAGGCCGAGCCCGAGGGTCGCCAGCCGATCGCGCCAGCAGGTCCGGCGCTGCGCCGTGAGGCCCCAGCGCAGCCGCCGCCGGTCGGGACGCAGCTCGGCGAGCAGCAGATTCTCCTCCAGCGTCATTCCCGGAGCGGTGCCGGTCATCGGGTCCTGGAACACCCGCGCCATGAGCCTGGCGCGCCGGTGCAGCGCCAGGCGTCCGATGTCGCGGCCGTCGAGGAGGATGTGGCCCGGCCCGACCGGAAACTGTCCCGCGATCGCATTCAGCAGCGTGCTCTTGCCGGCGCCGTTGGAGCCGATCACGATGCAGAAGGTGCCGTCCGCCAGCGTCAGGTCGACGCCGTCGAGCGCCGGCCGCTCGCTCGGCGTGCCGGCGAAATACGACTTCTTCAACGCATTGATAACGAGCATGTGCGGCCCTGACGGTGACCCCGTAGCCCGCATGAAGCGGAGCGGAATACGGGTGCGGCGTCGGAATTGAGGCATTGCTGCTGCCGGATTTCATCCGGGCTAGGTCACCTCCGGCCAATTCGCGGCGCCGCCGTGCGTCACCGCGCCCTCGTTGGCCTGGCCGACCAGGCGGGCATACTTGCCCAGCACGCCGGCCGGATGCCGCGGCGGCGGCGGCGTCCATGCGGCGCGGCGGCGCGCGAGTTCGGCATCGTCGAGGAGCACATCGATGCGCCGCTCGCGCGCATCGATCCGCACCACGTCGCCGTCGCGCAGCAGCGCCAGCGGTCCGCCGACGGCGGCCTCCGGCGCCACGTAGCCGACGCAGATGCCGCGGGTCGCGCCGGAGAACCGGCCGTCGGTCACCAGGGCGACCTGCTCGCCCATCTGCTGACCGTAGATCAGCGCCGTCACGCCGAGCATCTCGCGCATCCCGGGACCGCCGACCGGGCCCTCATGGCGGATCACCAGCACGTCGCCGGCGCGGTAGTCGCGGCTGCGGACCGCCGCCGCGCAGTCCTCTTCGCGATCGAAGACGCGGGCCGGGCCCTCGTGGACAAGCGTCCGCAACCCGGCGATCTTCAGCAGCGCGCCGTCGGGGCTCAGGTTGCCCTTGAGCACGGCCAAGCCGCCGTCCGGGCTGATCGGCGTGCTCACGCTGCGCACGACCGCGCCGTCGGGCGGCGCCGCCGATCCGTATTCCTCGAGCAGCGTGCGCCCGGTGACGGTCGGGCAGCTGCCGTCGATATGACCGGCCGCCATGAGCTCGCGAATGAGCACCGCGGTACCGCCGACCTCGTGCACGTCCTTGGCGGTGAACCTTCCGCCCGGCCGCAGATCGCCGATCAGCGGGGTCCTGGCGAACACCGCGGCGACATCGTCGATGGCAAAGCGGATGCCCGCCTCGTGGGCGATCGCCGGAATGTGCAGGCCGGCGTTGGTCGAGCCGCCGGTGGCCGCCACGATGGCGGCGGCGTTCTCCAGCGCCCGGCGGGTGACGATGTCGCGCGGCAGCGGGCCGCCGCGGCCGACCAGCGCGACGGCGAGCGATCCGGCGCGGCGGGCGAACGCCGCCCGCTCCGCATGGACGCCGGGCACCATCGAGACGTTGGGGACGCTGAGCCCGAGGGCTTCCGAGACCATTGCCATGGTGTTGGCCGTGAACTGCCCGGCGCAGGCGCCGACCGTCGGCAGGCAGGCCCGCTCGAGCCGGTCCAGCTCGGCGGCGTCCATCTGCCCGGTCATCACCGCGCCGACGCCCTCGTAGGCGTCGAGCACCGTCACGTCGCGTCCGGCAAAGCGGCCGGGCAGCGCGCTGCCGCCATAGACGAACACCGACGGCACGTTGCAACGGACCATCGCCATGATGACGCCGGGCAGCGTCTTGTCGCAGCCGCCGAAACCGACGAGGCCGTCATAGGCATGGCCGTGCACCACCGCCTCGATCGAATCGGCGATCAGCTCGCGCGACACCAGAGAGAGCTTCATGCCCTCGTGGTTCATCGCGATGCCGTCGGACACCGAGATCGTGGAAAACTCGCGCGGCACTGCGCCGGCCTCGCGCACGCCCTCCTTGGCGGCGTCGACCTGAAATCCGTGGGTCATGTTGCAGGGCGTCTGCTCGCCCTTCATGCTGACGATGCCGATCATCGGCTTGTCGATGTCGGCATCGTCGAGCCCCATGGCGCGCATGAAGGCGCGATGCGGCGTGCGGTCGAGGCCGCGGCTGGCAATATGCGAGCGCAACCTGGTCATGCGCGGCGCCCGCCCC
>JBEKZK010000163.1:0-8285 GCA_049509935.1 Xanthobacteraceae bacterium
TGATGCAGGTGCTGGCCGGCGCTCTCGGCAGTTTGCATGACCAATCCGCCGATGCGGTCGTCGGCGCGCACGACGTCGACGTCGACAATGATTGGCTCGAACGGATGATCGAGCAGTGCACGCTCGGCGAGATGCGCAAGCGCTTCGTCGAGCACACGCTCGTCAGTCCCGACGCCGGCGGGCCGCCGGGTGCCGAGCCGACGACAAATCCGGGAGCGGGCGCACCCGACGGGGAAATCGAGCTGTTCTGAGAGAGGAAGCGAAGATGAAAGTCGAAACTCAGGTCAACGGTACGGTGTTTCAAGCCAGGATCAGCGATCGCCTGGCATTTTCCGATCATGCGGCGTTCCGCTCGTTGCTCAAGGAGATCGACCAGACCGGAGCGAAGGACTGCGTGTTGGACCTGTCCGGACTGGCGATGATCGATTCTTCGGGCCTCGGCATGCTGATGATCGCTTTCCAGGAGGGAAAGAAGAACGGCTGGTCGCTGACGATCCGATCACCGCAGGGACACGTGGAGTCGCTGCTCAAGCTCGCGAAGTTCGACAAGATTCTGACGATCCAACCGTAGGCATCCGGCTCGGGGGCTGTGGCAGTGAACAATCTCGGTGCAGCATTCGCGAACGACGGAGGCGCGGTCGACTTTCAGGACAAGGCCGGCGCCGACGTCACCGACGCCCGGATTCTGATCATCGACGACAGCGTCGTGATGCGCAAGATGATCGCCGGGTACCTGGGCAGTGCCGGATTCTTCAATCTGACCGAAGCGGAAGACGGGGTGGTGGGTCTGCAGGCGGCCCGCACGATCCATCCCGACCTCATCATTGCCGATCTCAATTCGCCCGACTTGGACGCAATCGAGCTCTGCCGCCTGGCGCGGTCGGATGCGACGCTGGGGGAGGTTCCCATCATTGTCGAGGCCGGCGGCCACGGCGCAAACGATATGGCCGACCTCTTCACGGCCGGTGCCAGCGATCTGATCGCCCGGCCGATCAACCCGCGCGAGCTCATCGGGCGGGTCCGCGTCCATCTCGAAAGGCGCCGGCTGGTTGAGCGGCTTTCCGAGTTCCAGCGGTCGGTCGCCGACGATTTGATCCAGGCCCGGGCGATGCAGGAATCGCTGCTTCCGAGCAGCATCGACATCAGGCGGCTGCAGGCGCAATATCCCATCGCCGTGGCGGGCTTCTGCGAACCGTCGATCGGTCTAGGCGGCGATATCTGGGGCATCACCCCGGTCGACAGCACGCGGGTCAAGATCTTCACCGTCGACTTCGCCGGACACGGCGTCCAGGCCGCACTCAACACCTTCCGCCTGCACTCGTTCCTGCTGAGCATCGCGGGCCGGCTCGATACCGCGGCAGCGTGGTTGAATCGCCTGAATCTGTTCCTGTGCGACGTGCTGCAGGTCGGCCAGTTCGCCACCATGTTCTGCGGCGTCATCGACTTTTCCGCCGGCACCCTGCAGTATGCGACCGCATCGGCGCCGTCGCCGCTGATCCGCAGCGGTGGTTCGGGTCGGCGGTTCGAGCTCATCGACGGCACCGGCTTCCCGCTCGGGGTTACCAAGGACGCCACGTACGAGGACCGCGTCGCCCCGTTCGGACCGGACAGCACCCTGTTCCTGTACAGCGACGCGCTCATCGAGACGCCGCAGCCGCCGAGCTCGGTGTTCACGCGGGAGAGCTTGCGCAAGTTCTTCAATGCCGAGCGCCCCGGTTTGAACCCGGCCGAGATTCAGGACATGGTGCTGAAGAGGCTGTACGCCCAGTCGCCGGAGAAGCCGTCGGACGACCTGACCGTGGTGACGCTCTGCCATGTCGGCGGAGCGCGTTCCGAGGACAAGAGGGTTACGCGCACCGGTCTGCAGCCGAAGCCGGCGATGACGCGTCAGTCGGAGCGGATACGGGAATATGTCGCGTCGCACAAGTCGGCGGTCGGCCGAATGGTGCTGGGCGTTTTCGAGATCCAGACCATGGGCGAGGCGGAAAAGCTGTCGACGATGCTGGCGACCAACTACCCGGTCCCCGAAAAGGTGGCACCCGGCATCTGGGAGCTGCTCTCCAACGCGATCGAGCACGGCAATCTCGAGATCAGCTACGACGAGAAGACGAAGTTTCTGGAAGCGGGAGGCTTCGACGAGGAGGTCGCCCGGCGACTCAAACTGCCGGAGTACACCGACCGGGTCGCCCGCGTCGAGTTCGAGCAGACCGCGGACACCATCTATCTGCGGGTGATCGACGAAGGGCCGGGGTTCGACTTCGCCCAGGTGGTCGACATGGAGCTGTCGATGGAGCGACCGAACGGCCGGGGCATCTACATCGCCAGGAGCCTGTGCTTCGACCGATTGAGCTATCGGGGTCGCGGCAACATGGTGGAAGCCGCGACCGCACTGTAGACACACTTGGAGGACGGCCATGAGCAAGCGCGCAAAGCGGCGGCCTCCGGGCTCCAAGATGGACGGCGAGATGGTGAGCGACGCCGAGGAAAGGGCGCAGATCGAGCAGCGCTGGCACATCCTCGGCGACGCGCGGCCGCCCGAGCCGCCGGGCCGGAAGTACATCTACGTCGACGAGGTCGCCCGCCTCCAGTACGAGTTGCTGAAGCTGCAGGAGTGGGTTCGGCTCGAGGGCCTCAAGGTCGTTGTGATCTTCGAGGGCCGCGACGCCGCCGGCAAGGGCGGTGTCATCAAGCGCATCGCGGAGAGCCTCAATCCCCGGTCATGCCGCATCGTCGCGCTTGCCACCCCCACCGAGCGCGAACGCGGCCAGTGGTATTTTCAGCGTTACATGGAGCATTTGCCGGCACGCGGCGAAATCGTGCTGTTCGACCGCAGCTGGTACAATCGTGCCGGCGTCGAGCACGTCATGGGCTTCTGCACCGACGCCCAATACCGCGAGTTCCTGCGCGCCTGCCCGCTGCTCGAGGAGATGCTGGTGAGCTCGGGCATCATCCTGATCAAGTACTGGTTTTCGGTCAATGATACGGAGCAGGAGCGCCGCTTCCGCGACCGCATGAAGAACCCGATCAAGCGCTGGAAGCTCAGCCCCATGGACATCGAATCACGCGAGCGCTGGGTCGAGTATTCGCGCGCCAAGGACGTGATGCTGAAGCACACCGATCGCAAGCTAACCCCCTGGCACATCGTCAACGCCGACAACAAGAAGAAGGCGCGGCTGAACTGCATCTCCCATCTGCTGCGCCAGATCCCCTACAAGAACCTGCGACCGGTGCAGCTCGAATTGCCGCCCCGGCAGCCCGATGGCGGCTACGTCCGCCCGCGCAAGTCGGGCCAACGCTGGATTCCTGAGAAATACTGAACGGGCGCTTCGTCGGCTGCCGCTGCGATAAAATGCGCGGGAACCCGGCGTTCGCTACGTTTGTCGCCGGGACATGCGCTATGGCGACGAGGCCCCGGGGATCAGTGCCGGCGCATTGGCCGCCCGCATGGCGAGTTGCACGCCGAGGAGCGTGAACAGCACCGACCCCACGGCGACCGATATGCCGATCGGCTGCGCAAGGTTGACGCCGATGAAATACGCGCATGAAACAATGGTGGCCAGCAGGCCGGTGAGAAATCCGATGGTGCCGAGGATGCGTGCGCCGCTGCGACGCTCGTTCCAGAAGATCGCCATCATGGCGGCGCCGAACGCCAGCGTGCCGAGGACGAAGAGCACATCGAAAAGGCGCTTGAAGCCGGCGAACGCGGCTGCGCCGTTGGGCATCACGGCGACCTCCGGCAGCACATAGCCCGCCATCGCATCGACCGTGACGAAGACCAAGGCACTGACGGCGATGCCTGCCCAGCCCAGCCGCTCCAGTCCATCCTCGCTCGCCGTTCGGCGCGCCATGAGGACCAGTGCGCCGATCACCAGCACAACGTCGGAAACGATGCCGATCGTGCCGCCCGCCTTCAACAAGGCTGCTCCCGTCGCGGCAGCGTCCGATGCCTGCACCATCATCGGATCGGGCATCGGCAGCGCCGCCTGCGGCGGCGAGAGGCCATAGAATGCACTCGTTGCGATGACGCCGGCAGCGCCGGCGGCGATCGCAACGGCCGCCAAGAAATCCGAGGACCCTTTCGCCTGATCGCCGTGCAAAGCTGCCTCCCGTGCCGGATGAAGATTCTTCGGGTGAGACATTTCCATTTTGGTAGCGTTGTGCTACCGTTTAGCACGGTCCGTCGCTTGCGGCAAGCGTGCCGCCTGAGTCCCGCGCCACCCCGACCATCCGGAGACCGCAGGGTGCCACCACGAACACGGCTGGGGGGATTGAACTGCTCGCTGGCGCAGGCGCTCGACATCGTCGGCGACTGGTGGACGCTGCTGATCGTGCGCGACCTGTTCATCGGGGCAAGCCGGTTCGGTCAGATCCAGAAAAGTCTCGGCGTTGCCCGCACCATGCTGGCGTCCCGTCTCGAGCAGCTCCAGCACAACGGGATCCTGGAGCGCAGGGGCACGCCGCGACGGCCGCTGTACGTTCTGACGAGGAAAGGTCGTGATCTGTTTCCGGCCTTGGTCGCCCTGATGCAGTGGGGAGATCGGTGGGCGGCACCCGCCGGTCCGCCGATGAGGCTGACCGACAGGGACGGGCAGAGAGCCGCGCCGGTCGTGGTGCGGACGCGCGACGGCGCGACGATCACGTGGGAAAATGCTCACTTCGCGGCGGGCCCCGGCGCCACCGCGTCCACGCGGGCATTCATCGAGGGACTGGCGGCGACCCGGACCCCGGAGGAGAATCCCCGGCCGGATTTCACAAATCGATGACGACGTCGCTCATCGGTTGCGAGCAACATACGAGAAGGTTGCCCTCGGCGGGATCCTCGAGTGGCCTCGGTTCATAGACGATCGCCCCCGAAACCAGACCGCTCTCGCAGTTGTGACAGACACCTGCCCGGCATGCCCAGCGCACCGGAACGTCGCACGCCTCGGCCAGCTCCAAGATGCTCTGGTAGGAAGGCGTCCAATGTGCAGCGATGCCGCTGCGCGCAAACGAGACCAGCGGACCGGTATTGGCGTCGTCCTGGGGCATATGCGCGGCTCGCGTCGCCGCGCGGACCACGCCCGGGGTCATCGACTCGCTGCCGTTGAAGAGCTCGGCATGAACCCGCTCGGGCGCCACGCCGACGGTGGCAAGCGCCTCTTTCATATCCGCCATGAACCGCGCAGGCCCGCACAGGTAAACATCCGCCTCTCGCGGGACGCCGACCTCGTTGAGGACCGCTGCTGACAGGTGACCGGTACGGTCGAAATCCCGAGCTATCTGGTCTCCCGGGGCCGGCTTGCTGTAACAGACATAGCTGCGGCCATGCGTGAGCGCCGACATGAGGCGGCCGATCTCGCGAGCAAACGGATGATGCTGCCCATCTCGTGCCGCGTGCAGCCAAAGGATCTCTCGTGCGGAGCGGTCCGATGCCAGCGCATGCAGCATGGCCAGAACGGGAGTTGCCCCGATCCCCGCACTCAGCAGCACCACCGGCCGCTCTCCGCCTTGCAGAATGAAGCTTCCACGCGGCGAGCTTACGTCGAGAGCATCGCCCACACGGACATGCGTCTGGAGGTAGGTTCCAGCTGCGCCGTTGGGCTCGATCTTCGCACTGATTCGATAGCGCTCCATCGAAACGGGACCCGAGAGCGAGTAGCTGCGGTAAAGCGGCGCGCCGCCCGTGGTCCGCGGAAGACGCAAGACCACGTACTGCCCCGGCAGCGCGGTTGGCAGCGGCTGACGGTCCGGACTGTGCATCGTCAGCGAGAGGACGTCCGCGCATTCCTGATCGATCGCGGTCACCGTGAGCGGTCGAAATCCCGGTGCAGCCGGATGCGCGGCTGCTGCCGGCGCGAGCCCCGGGTTGCCGCCTCCCGCGCCAGTCGTCTGGCTCTGCAGCAAGGCATTGAATGACGAGTGCCATCCAGGCGAAAGGGCCTCGATCCGCAGGGCGCGCTCCAATTGATCGCGCGGATGATCGGGTGAATAGAGGAGCGCGTTGATCGCTGCGACGGTCATTCGCTCGTTCGCCTCTCCCACCTTCGTGATGTCGTCGCCGGCACCCACCTCGCCTTCCCGCAGGACGCGAAAGTAGAAACCCGGCCGTCCGCGGGATGTCAGCAATGCCGGCATCCGGGGCTCGTTCATCCGGATGCCGACGCGATAGCAGGTGACGCGAGGCTGAGTGACCTCGAACAGCGCGCTGCCGATTTGATAACGGTCGCCGATGCAAACGGCATCGTCTGGCAGTCCTTCGACCGTGAAGTTCTCACCAAACTGTCCATGGGAGAAGTCGGTCCTGTTCAGCTGTTCCTGCCAGAAGCGATACGATTCCATCTGGTAGACGAAGGCGGCGCGCTGCTCACCCCCGTGGCCGGCCAAGTCGCCTTGACCGTCTCCTTCCAGGTTCAGCCGGGCGACCCGACAGCGGCCGCCCACCGGACTTTTCCAGATCCCGGTGCGCACGGTCCGGCCCTTCCATGCTATGTCGCGCGGAAGTCCGACGTTTACCGATAGCAGTCGAGCCACATCGCTCCTCCGCTTTGATGGCGGTCGAGTGCCATAGGGGATCTCCCTCGAAGCCGTACCTCAGGCAGCCGGTGCACCGCAGGCGGCTCGGGGTCGTCATCGGGGTGATCAAGGACCGCCGCACCCTGAGCCGGGCCTCGATGGCTGGGGCACTCCGGGCCGGAGCAACATTCATTGAGGTGCGAGTTGCGAAGCCGCGCGATGGATCGGCCGCCACATTGCACAGGGTGGTGCAAAATCGTGCAGTGGCGCGCCGCGGCCGATGAAGATGGGCACTATTGTTTCGCTGTGGCGCTATGATACGGGAGCCTGAGGTGCGCTCCAACTGGCAATGCCACGACCGCCTGCGACTTTGCACCACGCCTTGTTGCCCTCCTGAGTCTTGTCGAACCGTGGCTCAGACCACCCGGCGCCGCTTTAACGCCTGATCGCTCATTGCGGGGCGTGCTGACAGAGTTAAGCCCAAGGCGCGAACAATGCGCATGACCGTCCCGAATTCGGGATTGCCGGTCTCACCGAGGGTCTTGTAAAGGCTTTCGCGGTTTAGGCCCGCCTTCTTCGCAATCGCCCCCATGCCGCGGGCGCGTGCGACGAGACCAAGCGCGTCACGTATGAAATCCGCGTCGCCTGATTCGAGCGCTGTCGTAATATAGGCAACCTGCCGCTCTTCGGTGCCGAGATAATCGGCGGCATCAAATCGTGTTGTCTTGGGTATTATCTTGGACATCATAACGTCTCCGCCAGCTTCTGGGCCCGCCTAATGTCCTGCTGCTGCGTGCGCTTATCGCCGCCACATAACAGGATTACAATCTGTGCTCCGCGAGGCAGATAGTAGATGCGGTAGCCAGGCCCCTAGTCGATACGCATCTCAAGGACGCTCAGACCCACGCTCATGGAGTCTCCGGAGTTTCCCTTCTCCATCCGGCGAATGCGGGCGATAATACGCGCGACGGCATTGGCATCCCTGAGACGGCGCAGCCAGGCCGAAAATTCCTCTGTCTGGCGCACTTCCACCATGAGGGTACCGATGTAGCCTATAGGCCACAAAGCGTCAAGCGACATTCGCCGCACGGCAACGTGCCCCGACACGGCCGGCGGCGCGGCTGTCGGCGGCTGGATGCGGCGACTGCGCGCCAGTCGGCAACGATATCGTGCAAAATCGTGCAGTGGCGCGCCACGGCCGATGAAGATGGGCACTACGTCTTCGCTGTGGCGCTATGATGCCGCAGCCCGTCACGCGCTCCAATTGGTCAATCTGCGATGCCCCGCGGCCCCGCGCTACGCCTCACTGCAACCAGCTGCCAGGAAGTTAGCGAATTCGCTACAACTGCCGGCCGCTGGCCTGCATGGATGTTTACGTTCCGGAGGTAGATTGAAACCAGTAAAAGGCCCGAATGCACGCCGCTGAAGGGGCGATGCGCGATTTGTCCGGAGGACGGCCAGTTTTGGAGCGAGCGGTCGACATCGTCCATACCGATCGAGCTTACGTATCGGCGGTGCGGATCAAGGAAGGCGGCGGACGAGCACCGCGCTATTGGGTGCCGTTCAACTACGGGCGTACCAAATACGCCTGGCCGCTCGCAAGCGGCGCCGTTCTGGCGATCGGCGACAGGGGCGAGATCGCGGTCTACGATCTCGCAGGCGGCACCACCACGATGCGCGCAGAGATCAACTCTACCGCGAGCGCATTCCTGTCGTCCGACGAGGCGCGGCTCTATGTCTACGATTCCTGGACGCTCGAAATCTGGGCCGTCGACACACTGACCCGGCTTGCG
>JBEKZK010000164.1:0-8280 GCA_049509935.1 Xanthobacteraceae bacterium
CCGACCTCGGCAGCATGCTGGATCCGATCGCCGACAAGCTGCTGGTCGCCTCCTGCCTGCTGATGCTGGCCGCCGACGGCACCTTCAAGGGCTGGTCCATCTGGGCGGCCATCATCATCCTGTGCCGTGAGATCCTGGTCTCCGGCCTGCGCGAATACCTCGCCGTGCTGCGCGTCAGCGTCCCGGTCACCCGGCTCGCCAAATGGAAGACGACGGCGCAGCTGGTGGCGATCGGCTTTCTGCTCGCCGGCAGGGCGGGCGACGAAATCCTGCCGGCCACGACCTTGATCGGCCTGACCCTGCTGTGGGTGTCGGCCATCGTCACGCTCTACACCGGCTGGGACTACTTCCACGCCGGACTGCGCCACCTGATCGAGGAGCAGCCGTGAAGATCCTCTACTTTGCCTGGCTGCGCGAGCGCGTCGGCCGCACCGAGGAGGACATCGAGCCGCCGGCCGAAGTCGCCACGGTGGCCGACCTGATCGCCTGGCTCGCCGGCCGCGGGGAGGACTATGCGCACGCCTTCGCCAACCCGCGCGTGGTGCGCGCCGCGATCGACCGCACCCATGTCAAGGCCGATACCGCAATCGCCGGGGCCCGCGAGATCGCATTCTTTCCGCCGATGACCGGAGGGTAGCGCATGGGTCCCGACGCGACGGCGAGGAGCGCTGCGGAACCCGGTCGGGAGGACCTGTCCGCGAGCCGGCACGGCGCCATGACGGTGCGGCTGCAGACGCAGGATTTCGACGTCGCCGCCGAGACGGCAGCACTGGTGCGCGGACGCCGGGACGTCGGCGCGGTGGTGGCGTTCACCGGAATCTGCCGCGGGAGCGATGCCGGCGAGCCGATCGCCGCGATGACGCTCGAGCACTATCCCGGAATGGCCGAGGCCGAGATCGGGCGGCACGTCGCCGAGGCCGCCGACACCTGGCCACTGCTGGGCGTCACCGTGATCCACCGGTTCGGCCGTCTGGTGCCGGGCGACAATATCGTGCTGGTGCTCACCGCCGCCGCCCATCGGCACGACGCGTTCGCGGCCGCCGAGTTCCTGATGGATTATTTGAAGGCACGGGCGCCGTTCTGGAAGCACGAGGAGCGTCCGGGCGGCAGCCGCTGGGTCGACGCCAAGGAGACCGACCACGCGGCAGCCGAACGGTGGACGGCGCCGCGGCCTCGCCGCGACGCCGCCGAGTGAGGCAAGGGAGGCAAGCATGATCCGCTCGATCGCGATGACGCTCGCCGCGCTGGCGGCAGGGATCGCTGCGGCGCCGGCCGCCGAGGCGATCCGCTACGACCTGCCGCCGGGCTCGTATCCCCATGACGTCGCGCCGGCTGCCGACGGCACCGTGTGGTACAGCGACCAGCGACAGGGATTCCTCGGCCGCTTCGATCCGGAGACCGGCAAGGCCGAGCAGATCCCGCTCGGCCGCGACGCGGCGCCGCACGGCGTGACCATCGGCGGCGATGGCGGTGTCTGGCTCGCCGACGGCGGGCAGAACGCCATCGTGCGCTACGATCCGGCGACCAGGGCGGTGAGGGTCTTTCCGCTGCCGAAGGCTTTCGCCGCCGCCAACCTCAACACCGCGGTGTTCGCCGGGAACGCCCAGGGGAGCGGCCAAATAGGCGGCCAAGTCTGGTTCACCGGCCAGAGCGGCATGTACGGGCGGGTCGACCCCGCGTCCGGCAAGGTCGAGGTCTGGCGCTCGCCCAAGGGCGTCGGGCCGTACGGCATCGCGACGACGCCCGCCGGCGACGTCTGGTACGCCTCGCTCGCCGGCGACTACATCGCCCGCATCGATCCGGCGACCGGCGCCGCCACCGTGGTGCCGCCGCCGCGGCCGGGCGTCGGCCCGCGGCGCATCTGGTCGGATTCCCGCGGCCTGCTCTGGGTCAGCCTGTGGAACTCGGGTGAGGTCGGTCGCTACGACCCGATCGCAAAGGCGTGGAGGACGTGGCGGCTGCCGCACAGCGGGTCGGGCTGCTACGCGGTCTATGTCGACGACAAGGATCGCGTCTGGCTCACCGACTTCGTCGCCAATGCGGTGGTCCGCTTCGACCCGCAGACCGAGACGTTCCAGAGCTTTCCCAGCGACCGGGGCGGCGCCAACGTGCGTCAGCTCGCGGGCCGGCCGGGCGAGGTCTGGGGCGGAGAATCCGGCACCGCGCGGCTGGTCGTGGTGCGCGATTGAGCTATGCGGCGGCCGCCTTGCCCTTGGGCTGAACCTCGGCGGTATAGTCCGCCATCAGCTGCTCGGTGATGGCGCCCGGCTTGAACCGCCAGTGCGCGATCTCCGACACCGGCGTGACCTCGGCGGCGGTGCCGGTGATGAAGCATTCGGAAAACCCGTCGAGCTCGTCCGGCATGACCGGCCGCTCGATCACCTCGATGCCGCGGCGGCGCGCCAGCGCGATGACGGTCTGCCGGGTGATGCCGTCCAGGAAGCAGTCCGGGGTCGGCGTGTGGATGCGGCCCTCCTCGATGAAGAACACGTTGGCGCCGGTGCATTCGGCGACCCGGCCGCGCCAGTCGAGCATCAGGGCGTCGGCGTAGCCTTTGCGCTCGGCCCGGTGCTTGGAGATGGTGCAGATCATGTAGAGGCCCGCCGCCTTCGCCTTGGCGGGGATCGTGGCCGGATCGGGCCGGCGATATTCGGCAAGATCGATGCGAATGCCCTTGAGGCGCTGCGCCGGATCGAAATAGCTCGGCCACTCCCAGGTCGCGATGGCGAGATGGATTCGGTTGTGCTGCGCCGAGACCCCCATCATCTCGGACCCGCGCCACGCGACCGGACGGACGTAGGCGTCCTTCCTGCCGTTGCGCTCCAGCACCAGCTGCTTTGCGGCGTCGATCTCGGCGACCGAGTAGGGGATCTCGAAATCGAGGTACTCGGCGGAGCGGCGCAGGCGCTCCGAATGCGCGGTGCTGCGAAAAATCTCGCCCCCATAGGCACGTTCGCCCTCGAACACGCAGCTCGCATAGTGCAGGCCGTGCGAGAGCACGTGCAGCGTCGCATCCTGCCACGGACTGAGCTTGCCATCGTACCAGATGAAGCCGTCGCGTTGGTCGAAGGGCTGGTCCATGGCGTTCTCCCGATGCTCGCATTGGCGAATGGGCCGACGAGGCCCGTCGCGACGGCCGAAACCCGGCCGTGCAATAGTAGCCCTTGCGACCGGATCCGCACACCGGCTTGCTGCCGGCGCGGGTCGGCCGCCCGGATTGGCGGCGCGGACATCGAACCCTTCGGCTGCTTTTGCGTCGCGGCCCGAGTCCCGATATGTTCTGGCCGGCGGCCAGGGCTCCGCCTATGCAATCCGGCCGATTCGACCGTGTCCGGGGGTTCCCGAGCACGTTCCTTTCGTGAAAGCGTGCTTCCTGGTAACAAACGAATCAAAATATGTCAACATGGCTGACGTAACTTTGACTGCGCCGGCGGACCGCCCGGCTCCGACCGAGCCGCCCGCCGAGACTGCGGCAACCGAGCCGCTCTGGGACATCATCGAGCTGCTGTTCTTCGCCTATCGGGATTTCGTCGGCGATCCCGACGACGTGCTCGCCAAGCTCGGATTCGGCCGCGCCCATCACCGGGTGCTGCATTTCGTCAATCGCAACCCCGGCATGAAGGTCGCCGACCTGCTCGACATCCTGAAGATCACCAAACAGTCGCTCGGCCGCGTCCTCAAGCAACTCGTCGACCAGGGCTTCGTGATCCAGAAGGAAGGCGCCAACGACCGCCGCCAGCGGCTGCTCTCGGTGACGCCGAAGGGCGAGGCACTGGCCCTTCGGCTGGCCGGGCTGCAGACCGAGCGCATCACCCGCGCGTTCGCCCAGTTCGGCCCCGGCGGACACGATGCGGCGCGCCGGTTCCTCGCCGCCATGATCGACGGCAAGGATCGCGACCCGGTGCTGCGCCTGATCGCACGCGCCGACCGTGTGCGGCGGACCTGCAGCTGAGCCGGGCCGGTGAGCGCCCCGACGACGCCAGCTTCGCCCGCGCCCTCCGACGACGCGCCGCATCTGCTGATCGTCGACGACGACCGCCGCATCCGCGACCTGCTGTCGCGCTATCTGGCCGGCGAAGGCTACCGGGTGACCACGGCGGAAAGCGCCGGCGAGGCCCGCGCCAAGCTCGACGGCCTGAGCTTCGATCTGCTCATCCTCGACGTGATGATGCCGGGCGAGACCGGTTTCGATCTCGCCCAGGCGATCCGCTTGTCCTCGCCGGTGCCGATCCTCATGCTCACGGCCCGCGACGAGAGCGAGAGCCGCATCAAGGGTCTGGAGATCGGTGCCGACGATTACGTGGCGAAGCCGTTCGAGCCGCGCGAGTTGTCGCTGCGCATCGCCAATATCCTCAAGCGACAGCTGCCCTCGGCGTCGCCAGCCGCCGAGTCGGTGCGCTTCGCCGATTTCGTCTTCCATCTGGGGCGCGGCGAGTTGCATCGCGGCGACGAATCCGTGCACCTCACCGACCGCGAGCGCGAGATGCTGCGCGTGCTCGCCGCCACCCCGGGCGGGACCGTGCCGCGCCTCGCCCTCGGCGGCACCGGCGGCGCCTCGAACGAGCGTGCAGTCGACGTGCAGGTCAACCGGCTGCGCCGCAAGATCGAGCGCGATCCCGCCAACCCGCTGATCATCCAGACCGTCCGCGGCATCGGCTACCGGCTGGTGACGGCGTCGTGACCACACTCGACGTCGGCCTCGCAACGCTGCGCTCCGCCGCGGGTCATCTGGGGGTCGCCTGGGATCGCGTCGGACGGGTGTTCAAGTCCTTCATGCCGACCGGGCTCTATGCCCGCTCGCTGATCATCATCGTGGCGCCGATGGTGATCCTGCAATCGGTCGTCGCCTTCGTGTTCATGGAGCGCCACTGGAACACGGTGACGCGACGGCTGTCGGCGGCCGTGACCCAGGATATTGCCGGGCTGATCGACGTCTACACCAGCTATCCGCAGGATCGCGACCGCGCCACCATCCGCCGCATCGCCATGCAGCGCCTCGGCCTCGACGTCGATTTTCTCACCGGCACCGACCTGCCGCCGCCGGGGCCCAAGCCGTTCTTCTCGCTGCTCGACCAGGCGCTGTCGAACGAGATCCGCCAGAAGATCGGGCGACCGTTCTGGATCGACACGGTCGGGCGCTCGTCGCTCGTCGAGATCCGCATCCGGCTCGATGACTCGATCATGCGGGTGCTGGCGCCGCGCAATGCCGCCTACGCTTCCAACTCGGAGATCTTTCTCCTGTGGATGGTGGGGACCTCGCTGGTCCTGCTGGTCGTCGCGATCCTGTTCCTGCGCAATCAGATCCGGCCGATCCTGGCGCTCGCCGACGCCGCCGAGAGCTTCGGCAAGGGGCGCGAGGTGCCGGGCTTCCGGCCGCGCGGCGCCAGCGAGGTGCGCCGCGCCGCGCTCGCCTTCATCGAGATGAAGCGCCGCGTCGAGCGCACGATCGAGCAGCGCACCACCATGCTGGCCGGCGTCTCCCACGACCTGCGCACCCTGCTGACAAGGTTCAAGCTCGAGCTGGCGCTGATCGGCGACAGCCCCGAGGTCGAAGCGCTGCGCAAGGACGTCGACGAGATGGCCCGCATGCTCGAAGCCTATCTGGCGTTCGCCCGCGGCGACGCCGGCGAGCAGTCGGCGCCGACCGACATGGCGGCCTTCCTCGACGAGCTCAAGGCCGATGCCGAGCGCCACGGCCACAACGCGAGCGTGGTGTTCCACGGCCATCCGATCGTGACGGTGCGGCCGGCCGCGTTCAAGCGCTGCCTCGCCAACCTGGTGTCGAACGCGTCGCGCTTCGCCCGCACCGTGTCGATCACCGGTCATCGCGACCATCGCTGGCTCACCGTCACGGTCGACGACGACGGGCCCGGCATTCCGCCGGCCATGCGCGACGAGGTGTTCAAGCCGTTCCTGCGCCTCGACGACGCGCGCAATCAGGACGAGGGCGGCACCGGCCTCGGGCTCGCGATCGCCCGCGACATCGCGCGCTCGCACGGCGGCGACATCACGCTGGCCGACGGCCCGCTGGGCGGCCTGCGCGCCGTGGTGCGGGTGCCGGTGTAAGTGGCGCGGGCAATTACCAATTACAATTACGGTGACAGTGCACTTAACTCAATTACCAATTACAGAGTTACGGTGACAGTGCACTTAACTGAGTTACGGCGACAGTGCACTTAACTGAGTTACGGAGTTACGGTGACAGTGCACTTAATTAACTGCGAGTTACGGGGGCGGCCTCACCACGATTCAGGTGCTGTCCCGCATTCCGCTGTGCTCCGGCTACCCCGACGCAGTTAAGTGCACTGTCACCGTAACTACCGCCCCCCGGATTTCGCTTCGCTCAATCCGGGCTACCAGAAGCGACCGGCCTACGCCACAACCGGCGCGTCGCCGCCGCCGTCGGCCGCCCGGCGGCTGCGGCGCTCGGGTTCCCGCGACCGGCAGAACGGCAGCCGGCACAGGCCCTCGAGCATCCCGACCCAGCGCGCGCCGCGGCCGAGACCGCGATCGAGCGCCGCCATGGTGCGGGCGAGCCCGGGATCATCGTCGTTGATCCAGACCCGCAGAACGGAGGCGTAGAGCAGCGCCAGCCCTTGCGCCCGAACCATGCCCCTGGTCCCGGCGGCATCGATATCGGCCGCCGTCAGCATCCATTGCTGCGAGCGCACCGCAAGCCCGTTGAGGGCAGCGGCGAGCCCCGGATTCCGCGGTGCCGAACGCATCAGCGACCGCATCGCCGCGCGGTGCGGCGCCAGCACCTCGAGCCGGCGCATCAGCACGTCGAACAGCCGCTCGCGCGGCGGCTCCTGCGCCATGTCGGGCTCGACCCCCGCCAATACCTTGCGGTCGACGCTCTTGACGTGCGCCGCCAGCACGCCGAGCAGCGAGCCGAACTCGGCGCGGCACTCGGCAAGACTCAATCCCGCGCCCGAAGCGATGTCGCCGAACCCGATCTGCTCGAACGGGCGCTCGGCGAGCTCCGCCAGGAAGGCGTCCACGATCCGGTCGCGATTGCTTGCCTCCGCTGCGTCGGTGGTTCCGCTGCTCGCCATGTTCGGCCTCCGGGCTGGACGGATTGATGAAATCTGGCGGATGCTCGGGCCAGATGGACGCCAACCGGCCGATCAGACCACACGATCACCCGGAATTCCATGACGGTCGGTGCCGCCATTCAAATGCGGCGCCGCGCCGCAGGCCCGAACCGGCAGTCAATCGGCAAGCTCCCCGGCCCGGCGGGCGGCAGCCGCGACCGCCTCCTCCATGAGCCGCGGCAGGCCGCTCGCCGCCATCAGCACCGCGAGCGCTGCCGCCGTGGTGCCGCCGGGCGACGTCACGTTCTGCCGGAGCGTCGCGGCGTCGAGCTCGGAGCGGCGCAGCAGCTCGCCCGATCCGGCGACGGTCGCGCGCGCCAGCCGCGCCGACAGATCGGCCGGCAGTCCGGCCCTGGCGCCGGCGCGCGCCAGCGTCTCGGCGAGCAGAAACACATAGGCCGGCCCGGAGCCGGAGACCGCCGTCACGGCGTCGAGCAGGGCTTCGTCCTCGACCCATTCGGCGGTGCCGGTCGCCGCAATCAGCCGGTCCGCCAGATCGCGCTGGCGCGACGTCACCGCCGCATTGCCGACCGCCACCGTGATGCCGCGGCCGATCGAAGCCGGCAGGTTCGGCATGGTGCGGACGATGGCCGTGCCGGCGGGCAGCATGCGCGCCAGACCGGCGAGCGTCTTGCCCGCCATGATCGAGAGCACGACGGTCTGCGCACCGACCGTCCCGGCCAGGCGCGGCACCACCTCGGCGGCGGATTGCGGCTTGACCGCGATGACGACGGCGGCGGCATCGCGAACCGGCTCGGGCGCCGCGAGCACGCGCACGCCGCGGCGCGCCAGCGCCGCGATGGCAGGGATCGGCTGCGGCTCGATGACCACGACCTTCGCGGGATCGAGCCGGAGGCCGAGCCAGCCTTCGAGCATGGCGCCACCCATCTTGCCGGCACCGACCAGCACCAGCGTGCCGGGCACGTCGCCGAGCGAGGCCACTCCGCGCGGATGCGAGGTCGACGATGTCGTCATGACGGGTCTCCAAAGCCGCATCCGGCCTCGGCGTCCATCAACACCGGCGAAACCGGCGTGTCCATATTCTCGGCGAGCTCGGCCCTCCGGGGTAGGGTCGGGGTGAGGGTCGGGGTAGGGTCGGGGTCGTCAGCGCCGGGTTGAGATCCCAACACGCATGCAACGTCGTCATCGCCCGCTTCAAGCGGGCGACCCAGTAACCGCAGTGGCC
>JBEKZK010000165.1:0-8234 GCA_049509935.1 Xanthobacteraceae bacterium
CCTGCTGACCCTCACCATGGTCCGCATGGAGGACGCTGGCGCCCTCAAGCGCGCCATGTTCCACTTCTTCATCCGCTTCGCCCAGCGCTGGGGCGAAAAAATTCTCGACAAACGGAAGGTCCCGGTGTGGGCACGGCTCACCTACCGGCTCGGCGACATCCTGGTCTACGGGCCGCTGAAGAACCGCTTCGGGCTCAGCCGCATCCGCGTCGGCTATACGGCCGGCGAGGCGATCGGCCCGGAGATTTTTCGCTTCTATCGGTCGATCGGCGTCAACCTGAAGCAGCTCTACGGCCAGACCGAGGCTTCCGTCTACATCACGGCGCAGCCCGACGGCGAGGTCTTCCTCGATACCGTTGGCCGGCCCAATCCCGATGTCGAGATCAGGATCGCCGAAGGCGGCGAGGTGCTGTTCCGCTCGCCCGGGGTGTTTGCCGGCTACTACAAGGATCCGGCCAAGACCGCCGAGACCAGGACTCCCGACGGCTGGGTGCACACCGGCGATGCCGGCTTTCTCGATCCCAAGACCGGGCACCTGAAGATCATCGACCGCGCCAAGGACGTCGGCCGGCTCGCCGACGGCAGCCTGTTCGCGCCGAAATACCTGGAGAACAAGCTCAAGTTCTTTCCCAACATCCGCGAGGCGGTGACGTTCGGGGACAAGCGCGATTTCGCCTGCGCGATGATCAACATCGACCTGACGGCGGTCGGCAGCTGGGCCGAGCGAAACAACGTGGTCTACGGCTCCTACCAGGAGCTCGCCGCCAATCCGCTGGTCTACGACATGATCGCCGGCCACATCGACGAGATGAACCGCTCGCTGGTCGACGAGGGCGTCATGGCGGGAGCGCAGATCCGCCGCTTTCTCATCCTGCACAAGGAGCTCGACGCCGATGACGGCGAGCTGACCCGCACCATGAAGGTGCGCCGCGGCCTCATTGCCGAGCGCTATGGGCCGCTGGTGCAGGCGCTGTACGACGGCTCCCACGAGGTCGACATTTCCACAGAGGTCACCTTCGAGGACGGCCGCAAGGGAACGATTTCGGCGCGCATCCGGATCCGCGACCTCGAGGTCCACCCGCCGGCCCCCCGCGTCCTGGAGATGGCGGCGTGAGCAATGTCTCATGAAGGCGCCGTCGGGAGGCGACGCGGCAGCCGCCGACGTGCTGCTGTCGGTCGAGAACGTATCGCTGTCGTTTGGCGGCGTGAATGCGATCTCCGACGTGTCGTTCGATATCCGCAAGGGCGAGATCCGCGCCATCATCGGGCCCAACGGCGCCGGCAAGACTTCGATGCTCAATGTCATCAACGGTTTCTACCAGCCGCAGGAGGGCCGCATCACCTTCAAGGGGGCGACGCGGAGCAGGATGCGGCCCTACGAGGCGGCGCGCGGCGGCATCGGCCGCACCTTCCAGAACGTCGCGCTGTTCCGCGGCATGACGGCGCTCGACAACGTGATGGCGGGGCGCAGCCTCAAGATGCACCGCGGCTTCTTCTGGCAACTGCTGCGTCACGGCCCGGCGCTCGCGGAGGAGATCGAGCACCGCCGTCGCGTCGAGGAGATCATCGACTTTCTCGAGATCAATCACATCCGCAAGATCCAGGTCGGCCGGCTGCCGTACGGCCTGCAGAAGCGGGTCGAGCTCGGCCGAGCGCTCGCCATGGAGCCCGACCTGCTGCTGCTCGACGAGCCGATGGCGGGGATGAACCTCGAGGAGAAGGAGGACATGTCGCGCTTCGTGCTCGACGTGAACAATCACTACGGCACCACCATCGCGCTGATCGAGCACGACATGGGGGTGGTGATGGACCTGTCCGACCGCGTGGTCGTGCTCGACTACGGCCGCAAGATCGCCGACGGCACCCCCGATGCGGTCAAGAGCAACACCGCCGTGATCGACGCCTATCTCGGCGTCGCCCATTGATGCCGGGTGTCCGCCGGAGCACGCGATAGCACATGGGTCTGCTCTACAAGATCTTCCTCGATCCGTTCGTGCAGATGGGCGCCGCCCCCGACCTGCTGGTGCAGACGCTGTGGGAAGGGCTCGTGGCCGGCGTGCTCTACGCGCTGATCGCGCTCGGCTTCGTGCTGATCTACAAGGCGTCGGGCGTGTTCAATTTCGCCCAGGGCATCATGGTGGTGTTCGCCGCGCTGACGCTGATCGGCCTGCATGCGCTCGGCGTTCCGGCCTTCGTCGCGCTGGCGCTCACCGTCGGCGTGATGCTGCTGCTCGCCATCGCGGTCGAGCGCCTGGTGCTGCGGCCGCTGGTCAACCAGCCGGACATCATCCTGTTCATGGCCACCATCGGGCTCACGTATTTCCTCATCGGGTTCGGCGAGCTCGTCTTCGGCGGCAATCCCAAGGTCATGATCAGCAGCGAGCTGTGCCTTCCGAAGGGTGCCGTGGACCTGAAGATCCTCGGCGGCTTCGTGTCGCTGCAGAAGATCGACATCGCGGCGGCCGTCATCGCCGCCATCATGGTGGCGGCGCTGGCGATCTTCTTCCAGCGGACCCGCATCGGCCGCGCGCTGCGGGCGGTCGCCGACAGTCACAAGGCGGCGCTGTCGGTCGGCATCTCGCTGGAGCGGATCTGGGTCATCGTCTGGTTCGCGGCCGGCATCGTGGCGCTGGCGACCGGCATCATGTGGGGGGCGCGGTCCGAGGTGTCGTTCGCGCTGCAGGTGATCGCACTCAAGGCCCTGCCGGTGCTGATCCTCGGCGGCTTCACATCGGTCCCCGGGGCGATCGTCGGCGGCATCGTCATCGGGGTGGGCGAAAAGCTCGGCGAGTTCTATTGGGGCCCGCTGCTCGGCGGCGGCATCGAGAGCTGGCTCGCCTACGTGATCGCGCTCGGCTTCCTGCTGTTCCGACCGCAGGGGCTGTTCGGCGAAAAGATCATCGAGCGGATCTGACCGGGAAAGCCCATGCTGTACCGCGAGGCCGGCCAGTACAAGACGAGCTACGCCGCCGACATGGCGGTGTTTCCCATCACCCAGGACCGGGTCGGCATCGCGATCATCCTGCTCGTCGCCTTCGTCGCCGTTCCGGCGACGCGCAACGAGTTCCTGCTCAACGCCGTGATGATCCCGTTCCTGGTGTTCGCGCTGGCGGCGATCGGGCTCAACCTGCTCACCGGCTATACCGGGCAGCTGTCGCTCGGCACTGGCGGCTTCATGGGGGTCGGCGCCTACGCCTGCTACAAGCTCACCACGGCCTTCCCGGAGGTCAATGTCCTGATCTGGGTGGTCGCGTCGGGCTTCTTTTCGGCCGCGGTCGGCGTCTTGTTCGGGTTGCCGTCGCTGCGCATCAAGGGCTTCTATCTGGCGGTCGCCACGCTGGCCGCGCAGTTCTTTCTCGAATGGTGCTTCAGCCGGGTGCCGTGGCTCTGCAACTACAGTGTGTCGGGCGCGATCGAGGTCCCGCTGCGCACCGTGCTCGGCGTGGCGGTCACCGGCCCGACCGCAACCGCGACCACGCGCTACTTCGCCGTGCTGGTCATCGTGGTGGCCATGACGTGGTTCGCCTCCAACCTGGTGCGTGGCCGGATCGGACGGATGTGGATGGCGGTGCGCGACATGGACATTGCGGCCGAGCTGATCGGCATCCGGCTGCTGCGCACCAAGCTCACGGCGTTCGCCGTCTCGTCGTTCTATTGCGGGGTCGCGGGAGCCCTGATGGTGTTCCTGTGGTACGGCGGCGCGGAGCCCAACGTCTTCGACATCAACCAGAGCTTTCAGATCCTGTTCATGGTGGTGATCGGCGGTCTGGGCAGCCTGATCGGCTCCTATTTCGGCGCGGCGCTGATCTTCGTGCTGCCGATCGTGGTGCGATCGCTGCCGCCGGCGCTCGGCCTGCCCATTCTTCCGGCAGCCGCCGAGCATATCACCTTCATGATCATCGGGACGCTCATCATCGTTTTCCTGATCGCCGAGCCCGCCGGGCTGGCGCGGCTGTGGCAGATCGGCAAGCAGAAGCTCAGGGTGTGGCCCTTTCCGTACTGATGGTGCACACTTGTTGGAAATGCCCGTTCGCGCGATGGGTCTCGCGAGCCGCGGAGCTCGGGATCGGTCGAGGGCCGAATGGGTCGGTGGCAAGGTCGACAAATCAACCAAAGGGAGAAGCCCCATGCGCAAAGCCAACCTCGTTCTCGCCACGGCCGTGCTGGCCGCGGCAGGCGCTGCCGGCGCGGCGACGGCCGCAGCAGCGGACGGCATCTATGTGCCGCTGCTGAGCTACCGCACCGGGCCCTATGCGGGCTCCGGGATCCCGATCGCCAACGGCATTTCGGACTACCTCACCATGCTCAACGAGCGTGACGGCGGCATCGGCGGCGTCCGTCTCGTGATCGAGGAATGCGAGACCGGCTACGACACCAAGAAGGGCGTCGAGTGCTACGAGCAGATCAAGAGCAAGGGCCCGGTGATGGTCAATCCCTACTCGACCGGCATCACCCTGCAGCTCATCCCCAAGGCGGCGGTCGACAAGATCCCGATCCTGTCGATGGCGTACGGGCTGTCGGCGTCGGCCGACGGCAGCATCTTCCCGTGGATCTTCAATCCACCGGCCACCTACTGGGACGGCGCCTCGGTGTTCGTCAAATATGTCGCCGAGAAGGAGGGCGGGTTCGACAAGCTCAAGGGCAAGAAGATCGGCCTCGTCCACCTCGACGCGCCCTACGGCAAGGAGCCGATCCCGCTGCTCGAGCACCTCGCCAAGGACTATGGGTTCGAGCTCAAGCTCTATCCGGTCCCCGGATCGGAGATGCAGAACCAGTCGTCGCTGTGGCTCGGCATCCGCCGCGACCGGCCCGACTGGATCTATCTGCAGGGTTGGGGCGCCATGAACCCCACCGCCCTCAAGGAGGCCGTCAAGAACGGCTTTCCGATGGATCACCTGGTCGGCGTCTGGTGGTCGGGCAATGACGACGACGCACGTCCGGCCGGCGCCGACGCCAAGGGCTATACGTCGCTCGACGTCAACGCCGTCGGCCAGAGCTTTCCCGCGATCCAGGACATCCTCAAATATACCGTCGACAAGGGCAAGAGCCAGGTCGCCTCGCGCGACAAGGTCGGCGAGAACTTCTACAATCGCGGCGTGCTCAACGCGGTGCTGATCGCCGAAGGGATCAGGAACGCCCAGCGCATCACCGGCAAGGCGCAGGTCACCGGCGAGGATGTCAGGCGCGGCCTCGAGTCGCTCGACATCGATGCGGCGCGCTGGAAGGAGCTCGGCCTCGAGGGGTTCGCGGCCCCGGTCCGTGTGTCCTGCGCCGACCACAACGGACACCACGGCATCTACCTGGCACAGTGGGACGGCGCCAAGTGGACCAAGGCGTCCGATTACATCGAGCCGATCAAGGACAAGGTGATGCCGCTGATCGACGCCGACGCCAAGCAGTACTCGACGTCGAACGCGGGCTGGCCGAAGCGCACCGAGGCCTGCGACAAGTCGTCGTGAGAAACGGCCTCGGCACCCCTTCTCCCTCTCCCCGCTCTCGCGGGGAGAGGGTCGGGGTGAGGGGCTCTTGCAACCGGTTCGGCGCGCGGAAAGGCCCCCTCTCACCCGACCGCGCAAGCGCGCGCATGTGCGACGCTTCTTGGCTCGAGGAAACCACGGCGTGACGACACCCCGGCAGCAGATCGATGCGCCGCCGACCGCATCGGCGGAAAAGATCCTCGCGCTCAACAACATCGAGGTGATCTACGACCGGGTCATCCTGGTGCTCAAGGGTGTGTCGCTCGACGTGCCCAGAGGCGGCATCGTGGCGCTGCTCGGGGCCAATGGGGCGGGCAAGACCACGACCTTGAAGGCGATCTCCAACCTGCTGCAGTCCGAGCGCGGTGAGGTCACCAAGGGCGCCGTCGAGTTCGACGGCGAGGAGGTGCAGGCGCTGTCCCCCAACGAGCTGGTCCGCCGCGGCTGCATCCAGGTCATGGAAGGCCGCCACTGCTTCGGCCACCTGACGGTCGAGGAGAACCTGCTCACCGGCGCCTTTACGCGGCGCGACGGCAGGGCGGAGATCCGCCGCGACCTGGAAAAAGTCTACGGGTACTTTCCCCGGCTGCGCGAGCGCCGCGGCTCGCTGGCGGGCTACACGTCGGGCGGCGAGCAGCAGATGTGCGCGATCGGCCGCGCCCTGATGTCGCGCCCGAAGATGATCCTGCTCGACGAGCCCTCGATGGGGCTCGCGCCGCAGATCGTCGAGGAGATTTTCGACATTGTCGGCAGCCTCAACGCCAAGGAGGGCGTGTCATTCCTGCTCGCGGAGCAGAACGCCAACATGGCGCTGAAATACGCCCGCTACGGCTACGTCCTGGAGAACGGCCGCATCGTGCTCGACGGCTCCGCCGCCACGCTCCGGGAGAACGAGGACGTCAAGGAATTCTACCTCGGCGTCAGCGAGGGCAAGCGCCGCTCGTTTCGCGAAGGCAAGCACTACAAGCGGCGCAAGCGCTGGCTCGCCTAGTCTAGCCGGCTCTAGCCGCGCCCCCCGCGCGATTTCGGGGTTGCGCGGACGGCGCGCTGCATCCAGCCTGTTTTTGCCGTCCCGTCGAGGCTATATCGATCCACGGGCATCGCATGTCCCGCAGGGATCTCCATGAACGACACGTCCGCCGCGCCGGCCGCCCTTCTTCCGCCCGACCACCCGCCGATACCGCCGCGGAAAATCGGCGTGCTCCTGGTCAATCTCGGCACCCCGGATGCGACCGACTACCGGTCGATGCGGCGCTACCTCAAGGAGTTCCTGTCCGACCCGCGCGTCATCGAGGAGAACCGGATCAAGTGGTGGCTGATCCTCAACCTGATCATCCTGGCGGTGCGACCGGGGCGCAAGGGCCGCGACTACGACAAGATCTGGAACCGGGAGCGCGATGAATCGCCGCTCAAGACCATCACCCGGTCGCAGGCCGAAAAGCTCGGCCGCTCGGCGGAGCTCCTTGCTCTGCCGGTCATCGTCGACTGGGCGATGCGCTACGGCAACCCGTCGCTCGCCTCGCGGCTCGACGCGCTCCGCCAGGCCGGCTGCGACCGCATCCTGATCTTTCCGCTCTATCCGCAGTATGCCGCCGCCACCACCGCGACGGTGTGCGACAAGGCGTTCGAGGCGCTCGCCGCCATGCGCTGGCAGCCGGCGATCCGCGTGGTGCCGGCCTACTACGAGGACCCGGCCTATATCGCGGCGGTGGCCTCCTCGCTGCAGGCCGAGATCGCCAAGCTCGCGTTCGTGCCCGACGTCATCCTGGCGTCGTTCCACGGCATGCCCGAGGAGTATTTGCACAAGGGCGATCCCTATCATTGCCAATGCGTCAAGACCGCCCGGCTGGTCAGGGAGAGGCTCGGGCTCGACGACAGCCGGTTCATGACGACATTCCAGTCGCGCTTCGGCACCGCCGAGTGGCTCAAGCCCTACACCGACGCAACCGTGAAGAGCCTCGCCGAGCGCGGCGTCAAGAACCTCGCGGTGGTGACGCCGGGCTTTTCCGCCGATTGCCTGGAGACCCTGGAGGAGATCGCGGTCGAGAACGCCGAGATCTTTCGCCACAACGGCGGGACGAATTTTGCCGCCATTCCCTGCCTCAACGACAGCGACGCCGGGATGACGGTGATCCGCCGGGTGGTCCTGCGCGAGCTGCAGGGCTGGATCTGATGGACGCTCGTGGATAGGCGCGGCGACCTCCACATTCTCGAGAGACGGCGATCGCTGTCGGGCTCGCTGATCTGGCGATTGCAAGACAACTATTTCGCCGAGCGCGGCGTCGAGGCCTGGCGCCAGGGCGAGGTGCCGCACTATGTCACCAGCAATCCGACGATCGCCAATGCCTACGCGGAGATCGTGTTCGCGTTCCGGCACGACCGGCAGCATCTCGCATCGCCCGAAGGGCCGGCGCAGGGGCCGCTCACGATCTGCGAGCTCGGCGCCGGCTCCGGACGCTTCGCGTTCCATTTCCTGAACCGCCTCGGCCGGCTGTGCGAGCAGGACGGAACGCCGCTGGACTCGTTCCGCTACGTGCTCACCGACGTGGCGGAGAGCAACCTCGCGTTCTGGCGGGAACACCCACGTTTCCGGGAATATTTTGCTCGCGGCATGCTCGACATGGCGGTCTTCGATGTCACCCGCTCGGACGTCATCGAGCTGCAGACGAGCGGCGCCAGGATCACGGCCGCCGGATTGCCCGGCCCACTGGTCGTGCTGGCCAACTATCTGTTCGACAGCGTTCCGCAGGATCTGTT
>JBEKZK010000166.1:0-8180 GCA_049509935.1 Xanthobacteraceae bacterium
CAGAATGATCTGATGGCCTTCGACATTGGCAGCGATATGTTGCGGCCACTTTCATCACCGGTCTTTTCCCAAGGAGATAGTCGCTGGTGGCTGGTGGCGTCCGACCCAACCGGACCACGGGTCGTTCTCAGTCACGAGGATGGTATCGTCATTTGGAATTACGCAGAAAGCAAATTGGAGCACCTGCTTCAGCCGCAGGGCTGGATAAAGAGTATGACGCCCATCTTCGCGATCTATAGTCGTGACGGGAGGACACTTTTCGTTGCCGCTGACGCCTATTGGGACGGAGAATGCGAATTGACCGCCTGGGATTCCATGACCGGAATGCAGCTGTCGAGGAAACGCGTGAAGGGAGCGCCCGGCGCCCGGCTCGCTGTCAGCCCCGCTGACCGGCTGGTAGGGTTGGCATGCGGCAAGTCACTCTACCTGTGGGATTCGAATCTGACGGACCCGCCAATCGAAACTGCGGAGGCAAGCGGCGCTTCTCCGTTCCGTGAGATCGCCTTTAGTCCCAACTCAAAAAACCTGGCGGTGCGATTAGACGACGCACTGATCGTCTACTCGATTGCCCATTGAGCGCGTTCATGTCCGGACTGTCGTACCTGGCGGCCCTTTGTCCAGCCTGCCCAGACCAGACAAAGCCACATCCAAGCCCCCGACACGATTCTGGGCCGCCTCGCGGGTGCCTTCAGGCAGAGCGGGCACGGCTGCAGGCCTAAGACGTACTGGAAGAATCACGCACCGGCAATGGTCGCGGCCCCGAGCGCCGCGACCGCGGGCCGCGCCACGACTGATTCGGTGACATGCGCCGGAACCGCGGCATCCATGGGGCCACGGCGTTACCGGGGTGACCGAGTGTTGTCGAGTAAGGGATGTGAAGAGAGGCCCGCGTGATGGGCTCGAACTCCATGTTGGGAAGATCGGCGATTCCGCCGCGGCCCATGCTGGCGGCCGCCTGCCGCGGCCGTCGCCTGCCGCCGGCGGTATTCCGCCGTTCACCGGGCGGCGCCCCCGGCTATGATCCGCGCCGTGCCCCCTGTGGCGGAATCGGTAGACGCGCCTGACTCAAAATCAGGTGGCCACAAGGTCGTGCTGGTTCGGGTCAGGCCAGGGGCACCAGACCACTGCGGCTGCAACGGGCGGATCGACGGGCCGACCTTGCAGCGTGGTGCGAGCGTCCGACTTCCCGTCAGGTCGGCGGTCGTGAGTGCTGATCTTGGTGATTTTTCCCAGGCCGACCGTCTTTCACGTCTCTTGCACGTGCGCCATAATAGCGGCTCGAGAACGGGGCCCAGATAAGTGCGCGGTCATTCGGCCTGCCGTCTGACGTGGCGACGCCAGCGGAGTGGCTGGGTCGCCCTTGTCCCGACCTTCGGCGCGCCCGAGGTCGCAAACCGAGACCGATACGATGCCCGGGACATTGATCGATGGTCGCCTTTCGACGGTGGTCATACCGCGCAAATGCTTCGACGCCGCGAGCAAGCCCGACGGTTTTTATCATCTGCCGGACGCGGTCATCGACTATGTCCAGGATGTTCTACGGGCAGGCGTTTACGCGCGACATGAGTTGCCGGCGCGGTCGAGGCAGCTCTTTCATGGCGAATTGTATGCGGCGGAGGTCAACAACGGCGGCCACAGCCAGTTCATCAGGAACACCGGCGCCCTGCTGCCGACCATCGTTACCGACGCATTGGACGGGCTCGATGCGATGGGCGCGCGCACGCAGCACCAGATATTGACCGAGATGGCCGCCTGGGTTGTGGCCAATCCCGAGGAGGCTCGTGCCCAGACCGGCTTCGATGTCCGGGCAGAGCCGCTCGACGAGCTCGACACGCGGTTCGACGCGGCGGAGAGCGAGATGCCGATCGCACGGCTCGCTGCGCGTTGGATCGCGACGTGGCCAGAGCTTCGGGTCGTCCCCGACGACCAGTATTCTTCCGTGATCGATCAGATAGCCGCCTTGAACCCGCTTCTCGGCGTCCGCCTCATTTGGAAGAGCGTGCAGAATATCCGAGATCAAATGACGGAGCGGCTGCAGATCAGCATCGCCGCCGCATGCGGCGCAGTGGTCCCGGAACCCGAGGCAAAAATCGCCGTTGGTGGAGGTCGCTACTTTGAAATTGAGGGTCAGCAGTCCCTGGCCTTTGCCGTGCACACCGAGAAGGGAGCCCGCTTCTGCGTCTTCGACGACGCCTGGGCGCGCCTCTACGAACAGGTCCAACGCAGTCCGGTGCCGAAACTGGGTGCGAACGCGAAGCCCGACGACATCAAGAATTTCAAGCCTCCGGAGGTGGGAAAGCGCCTGTCGACCGTCGGCGCCGATACCATCCGGCGGTTCGTGGCCGCGGCCAACGAGACACGGGCGCCGGAGGCCATCGACCTGTTGCTGCGCAAGACCGGACTTGATCCAAACGCCATGATCACGGCTTGGAAGTTGCAAGACGGCGGCGCGACATGGATCGTCGTCGCGGGAGGGCACCGCATCGTCGCAGTAACTTCTCGCCATGGGGCTGAGCTGATCGGCCGGAATTTCAATCCGGTCCCCGCCGCCACGAGGGCCGAGATCGATCGCCATGTTGCCGAAGCCGCCAAGGGCGGCGCCTCGTTGGGTGCACCGACGTGAGGGCTTTTTCCTAACCCGCGTCGCGTCAGGCTACCTGCGCCGCGCGGGCGAGGGCGCGGCGCACCGCGTCGGGCTCGCGCGCAATGACCTCCAGGTACGCTTGCGCCGCCTGGTCGGGATCACGCCGGTGCTGCTCCCAATCACGCAGCGTCCCGAGCGGTATGCGAAAGGTCTTCGCAAACTCAATTTGCGACATGTGAAGCGCCCAGCGAATGCGCTTCGCCTGCGACACGCGGGCAACCCGTCCAAGACGGGCCTTGCGGTCCTCGACCGGCAGTGCGGTGGGATCGGCCCGAGCCTCGGTCAGCACCTCACCGTTCGTTTTGGCGCGCAGTTGAGCCCACTTCTCGGCGGTCATCCCATGCGCTCCCTCATCGATCGCCGTTTGGTGATCAGGTCCCTGTCCTCGTCCGGTTCATCGAGATCGAGCCGATCAATGGCGTTCGGATCGTCAAATAAGAGCCGGGCAAGCTCGAACGTCACGCCGTGCTGGCGCTCGTTCCGCTTCGCCTTCCGGTCGTCCCATTCGAACTCGGTGCATCCTATACTGGTATGCCGTACCATGTCAAAGGCGCAAGACCGAGAGCACGCGAGGATAGCAGGCGGCGATGCCACTCGGCCGTGCCGCGGTGCGATCTCGCGGCTTACACATTTCAACCTCAAAGATCGTGCGATTCCCATCGTCGATCCACCGCTGGACCGCGATATGGGCCTCGGGTTCGAGCTGCGGGTCGCGCTCGTGCGGATCGGCGCTGCAGTCGCCTTTGAGCGCTCGATCGATGTCGATCGGGTGCGTGTCAGGCCCCTCGATGAGATTGACTCGCATGCACCATGGCGAGGAATTCCTGGCGCGTCATCGGATTTTCCCGGAAGCATCCGAGCATGCGGCTGGTGACGAGGTCGGTGCCTTGCTTGTTGATTCCCCGGGTTGTCATGCAGTGGTGGGTTGCCTCGATCACCACCCCGACGCCCTTGGGCTCGAGCACGCGCTCGATGGTGTTGGCGATCTGCGCGGTCAGACGCTCCTGGATCTGAAGCCGCTTGGCGTAGGCCTCGACCACGCGCGCCAGCTTGGAGATCCCGACGACGCGCTGGTTCGGCACGTAGGCGACCCAGGCGCGGCCGATGATCGGCGCGACGTGATGCTCGCAATGGCTGTGGAACGGGATTCCGCGGAGCACGACCATCTCGTCATAGCCGTCGGTTTCCTCGAAGGTCTTGTGCAGGATCTGCTCGGGGTCCTGGCGGTAGCCGGAAAAGTGCTCCTGGAACGCGCGCGCCACCCGCGCGGGCGTTTCGCGCAGACCATCGCGGTCCGGGTCTTCGCCGATCCAATGAAGAACGGTCCGGAACGCGGCCTCGATGTCGGCCTGACACGGCTTTGCGCTCGGGCTGTCCGCGGCAGGTCGGGCAGGCTGGGCAATGGGGCGAATAATGGCGGTCATGTCGAACCTCGAAATGGTGTGGCGGTGATCAATCGGTGAAGGCGGGCGACGGCACGTCAGCTGAAACGAACGATTGTCGCGATTGGATCACCCGCCGGCCGGCAAGGCTGCGGCGTTTTCGCCCGGTGCGTACGCTGGTGGTCAGGCAAGTTGTTCAAACGACGAGGTTCGCCTCCAGCGTCGCAACGATGGCGTGAGCCAAGGCGTCGCCGCTGTCGAACGCGGCTTCCACCCGAGGTCCGAGGCACCAATCGCCACAGGCACCGAGACGCGCGCCCTCGTGCCACAGGAACGCCGGCCCCGCTGCCTGCTCGACCAGCGCGTGGCGCCAGCGATGGGCAGCGGTGAAGCACGGCTCCGCGCGTATCCCGGTGATGTCCCGGAAGCGCACGAGGATGTCGCGCGCGACGGCGTCCGCAGACTGTTCGAGGTTCCGGCGCGACCATTCGGGCGCGGCGTGGACGACCACGGTCTCGGTCTCTGACTTCCGGCCGGGCTTGCTCGCATCACGCGCGATCCAGCCGATCACGTCGTCGTCCGGCCTGATCCGATCGCCGCGCAGGCCCGGCGGCGCCGAAAACCCGAGCATCAGGGCCCAGCATGGGGCGTAGCGAGCCGCTTCGAGCTCCGGCAGAGCCACCCCGGACGACGCCGCCAGCGGCACCGCCTGCGGCGCCGGCACCGCGAGAATGACGGCGGAAAAGCGGCCATTGCCCGGCGTCTCGACCGGGCCGCCGGCGGCCTGGACCGACCAGCCACGCTCGTCGCGCCGCAGCGCCGTCACCTCGCACCCGCCGACGATGACGTGCACTGCGGCCATGGCGCGCAACGGCGCCGTCATGCCGGGCGAGCCGACGAAGCCGCCGTCGAACCATTCGGCGGCGAGCCCTGCCACTCTCCACTGCTCGACCACGGCGCGGAAGCCGTCGCCACGGGCGGTGAAATATTGCGCGCCATGGTCGAATTGCAGGCCATCGATCAGGCGGGTCGACATCCGGCCGCCGACGCCGAGGCTCTTATCCATCAGAGTGACGGCGATGCCCGATCGACCGAGCCGCTGTGCAGCCGCCAACCCCGCCATTCCGGCCCCGATGATCGCGACGTGATTCGATATGTTCGACATTCGGATGAGTAACGACGGCGGTGGGCGGTTGGATCACCTTGCCTTCAACGAATCGAAGAACGTCTGCACGTCCTTTGCAATCTCAACGCCGGATTCTTCATCTCCCGAACGATACGCCGCCAGCGTCACCAATTGGGTGCCGATGAGAAAACAACGCAATGTCCCTCCGGCTTGTCCCGATCGCATCTTGACGACGAGCTCTCGCCCTGGATTGGCTCCGAGCGTGATCGGCGTTTCCCGCAGCAATTCGCCCTTGATGCCTTCGAGCCCGCCGGCCCGCGCTCGATCCAGGATCTCGTCGCGTGTCCAGGACTGCACGACATTGGCCGGAAGGTCCAAATACTCGACCGTGTATGTCACCCCACTCCAAGACGTGCGCGCCATGTTGACGACCATCTCTCCCGTTGGGGAGGGAATCCTCTCTTGGGCCTGTTCCAGCGGTCCCGGCAGGTCTACGGCGAATTTTGCGCCCGAACGCTCGAACGGAGTCCAAACGGCACCTCGATCGACTTTATCGATGTTCTGGCCGACCAGAAGGGCTATCACGACGCCGACGAGCAGCGGCGATTCATCCCACCAACGGCCGCGCATCGGCAGACCGAGGCGCTCGGCGAACGGCCTCAGCGCCGCGCGCATCCCGGCCCGCGGACGGTACGCCCGGCTCTGCACGGAACCGCCGCCCACCACCCGAGGCGTCCAATCTTCATCGAACGCGATGAAGCTTGCATCCCCGATGGCTTCCGGCAGTGGCTGCGGGAAAAGGTGCGCCACCATGACCCTGAACTTGGCATACAGTGCTTCGCGTCTCGTCGTACCCCCCTTCGACCGATCGATCGGCGGATTGACAATCAGCAGCCGTTGCGGAGGGACACGCTGACGCGCCGCATCGATCTCCCACTGAACGCCAGCCGTAACCCCAGGCCGTATGATGACGACCGACGCCCGATCGAGCATCCGCGTCACGTCTTCCTGCCACTCGTGATGTCCCACGTACCATCGCGCTGCACCGAGTGGCGGCAGCGATTCGTCGGGCCACCCGATGGCCACCATCGGACCGGCGTCGCGGAACACCGCCGCGAGATTCTCCTCGAGGCTGCTCCCGAGAGCAAAGTATGAAAACTTGTCGTCCGCGAATGATCGCAAGTACAGGACCGGCGGACGCGGATCGCGTGCCATCACCGCCGGTGCGCCCGCGGCCCGCATCTGCCGGCCCCGGGCGCTGATCGCCCGACTTGCCTGATAGATCAGAAACATGAGCGCGGTCGTGATCCAGCCGCTGAAGGCAGCCCGCGGGACCCCGCGAAGGAGCGCGGGCATCAGGCTGTCGACGCCATGCAGTGGCGGCAACACCCGATCGATCAGGAAAAAGAGGCCGACGCATCCCGTCGGCAGCGCCAGCCAGCCGCCCGCGCTCCACAGTGCGGCGAGAAGCGGTCGGCGCCCAGCGGACCGGGATCCTGCCAGCTTTGGCTCCGGCATTGCCACCCTTCGCGCGACAGCCGCCGTGGCGGAAAAGCAATAAGCCGAGGTGGATTGACGCATTTCCGCGCCGGCACCGTCAAGGCAGGTTGCAGTTGGTGGTGATGGAACGCTGAGGTCGTGGTTTCGCGGGTTCGGCGCGGGCTTCGGGCTCGACGGTGCAATGCCGATCAGGCCGGCGCCACCGCCTTGCGCGTAACGTTGTTCGCCGCGGCGGCCCCGCGTCCGCCGCCGCCGGGGGCATCCACCACCGGGCTCAGCATCCTCGCCGCAATGTCCGATGCGGCGCGCTCGAGGTCGGCGACATGGCGCGCGCCGACCTCGGCGATGCTGCCGGCCTTGACGGTCCAGGTCATGTTGATCGAGCCGATGACGCGGGCGTCGACGATGATGGGCACCGCGATAGAGTTGCGGCCGTCGTCGACCTCGCGCCGCGACTTGTCGAAATGCCCGCCGAAGTTCGGGTCGCGCGCCGCAAAGCCGCGGCGCCGCGTCTCCGCCAGCACGCGGGCCACCCAGGCGCTGTTGCGGGCACCCGCATCGCCCGGGTGCGGGCTCGCCCGCAGGCGCGCCAGCACCGCCTGGCGCTCGGATTCGCTGCAGAACGCCAGATAGGCGCGCCCGGTCGCCGACCGCAGCATGTTGATGCGGAAGCCGATCGGCCCCAGCGGGATGTGCGCCAGATAGGAGCGCGGGCTGTTGGTCTCGATCACCTCCATGTAGTCGAGGCGCGGAGCGGCGAGGATCGAGGGCCAGTTCACGCGCCGGCACAGCGCCTCGAGGACGGGTGATGAGACCTCGACGAGGTGGGCCTCGTCGTCGAGGTGCGGCGCCCGCTCGCGCAGCGTGTAGCTCAGCAGGTAGGCGCCGTCGGCGATGCGCTGCCACACCAGCCCGCGATCGTTGAGGGTGCGCAGGATGCGCATCAGGGTGGCCTTGGGCAGGCCCGTCGCCTGATGGAGATCGTGCAGATCCATGGCGGCGGATGCCTGCAGCACCTGCAGCACATCGAGCCCGCGCTCCAGCGCCCGGATGGTCTTGATCCTGGTCGCCCGCATGATCGGCCCGGTTTCCTCAATGCATGGCCAGCGGCCGGTGGCCCATCTTGCATGGTTTTCACGCCGTGAAAAGCATGGGATACGGCGGCCTTCGAAATCATACTCCGGGCTCCTTTGCCCACCCTACGAAACGTCGGGATGCTGCGCTACGCCTCTTTCTCATGCGCCGCCGGCTCGCGGTACCGCACACGCAGGTGGTAGCCGACCGGAAGCAGGCGGACCCCGAAGCGGCCCTCGAGCAGTCCCCACAGGCCCTGCGGGACGAACAGGGCAAACAGCAGGGCGGTGAGGCCGAGGCCGATCATGTACCAGACGCCGGTCTCGCCGAACCAGCTCTCGATCAGGAAGAAGATGATCGCGCCGAGGAACGGGCCCTCGAACGTGCCGAGGCCGCCGACCAGGGCCATGAAGATCATGTAGGCGGTCCACTGCACGCCGAAATAGGTGCGCGG
>JBEKZK010000167.1:0-8145 GCA_049509935.1 Xanthobacteraceae bacterium
CCCGAAGCCGAGATCAGGCGGCGCATCGAGGCGTTGCGCGGCGCCGGCTACACGCAGTTCACGATCCAGATCGTGCCGGGTCAGGAGTCGGCGATCGCCGATTGGGCGCGCATCCGCCGGGCGTTCGCTTGACATCGCGCTTGACAGGATACCCGGTATTGGGTACACTTTCAGGTGTAACCGCTCGAACAACCGCGGCGTCCGCTCAGGCGCGCACGACGCAGCCGAGAATGGCCCCGTAATGGCAGCATGCGGCGAGCAGAACGAAGCCGTGCCAGATGGCGTTGTGGAACCGCAGGCTCCGCCAGGCATGGAAGACGACGCCGGCCGAGTACAGCGCGCCGCCGACGGCGAGCAGCCACAGGCTGACGCCCGGCAATGAGGCGACCACGGAATTCCACACGATGACCCCGCTCCAGCCGAGCAGCAGATAGAAGGCGACGGCCAGACGATCGAAGCGGCCGGGGCAGAGCAGCTTGAGCGCGACGCCGGCTGCCGCCGCCGACCACACCCCGACGAGAAGTCCGGCAGACATGAGGCTGCCCTTCAGCACCGTGACGAGCGGCGTGTAGGTACTGGCGATCATCAGGTAGATGGCGGAGTGGTCGAAGCGGCGCAGCACCGACTTGACGCGCGAGATCGGCCAGATGTTGTAGGCGGCCGAGAACCCGAGCATCGACACGAGGCCGATGGCGTAGACGACGACCGAGGCAACGTTGATCGCGGGCGTCGAGACGAGCGCGATTGTGACGATGGCGATCGCCCCGACCACGCCGAGGCAGACGCCGATCCCGTGCACGATGCCGTCGGCGATCATCTCGGTGCGATCGTAGGGCCAGGCCATCCGCGGCGGCTTGCCGACTGTATCTGCCATGGTAGCTCCCGCTCTCAGCGCCGGACGACGCAGGCGGACGCCTGCTGCCGCCGTTCCCAGCCGGCGCGCTCGAGCTCGGGCCGATCGCTCTCGGCTTCCGGATAGCCCAGACAGAAATAGCCGATGAACCGCCAGCCGCCGGGAACGTCGAGAACGGTGCCGATGCCTTGCGGGTCGAGGATCGAAACCCAGCCCATGCCGACGCCCTCCGCGCGCGCCGCGAGCCACATCGTCGCGACGGCCGCCACCACCGAATATTCCGCCATCTCCGGCATGGTGCGGCGTCCGAGGCCATGGCCCGTCGTCGTCGCCCGATCGGCGAACACCGCGAGATGGCACGGCGCATCCTCGAGCCCCGCGAGCTTGAGCCTGGCATAGCGCGCGGCCCGCTCGCCCGCATAGCACGCCAGCGCCTCGGCGTTGCACTGCGAAAACATGCGGCGTACCGCCTCGCGCCGCGCCGGATCGTCGACCGTGACGAACCGCCACGGCTGGCTCAAGCCCACCGAGGGCGCCAGGCAAGCGAGCTCGATCAGGCGGGCGACGGTTCCCTCGGGCAGCTGGTCGCGGCGAAAGCGCCGAACGTCCCGCCGCCACACGATGAGATCGTACAGCCGGCCGCGGAACGCATCGTCGAAGCAGACGGAATCGGTCACCGCTCGTCCTTTCCTCATGGCCGCGCCGCGGCGATCAGCAGAACCGCGATCTCGTTGACCTGCTCGACCGCGCCCAGCACGTCGCCGGTCTGGCCCGCGATCCGCCGCAGGCAGAGCCGCGCCAGCGCGGCGGTCGCCAGCACCATGGCGAGCAGCGCCACGGCGCCGCGCGCCGGCCCGATCAGGAGAAGCGCGGCGAGGCCGAAAAGTGCCGCCGCGACGACGCTGCGCCACGGTGGCGCGCCGGCGCCCGCCGAGAGGCCGTCGGCGCGGGCCTGCGGGACGACCCGCATGAACGCCGGGATCATGGCGCGCGACGCCGCGTGCGCCGCCACCATGGCAGAGGCGACGAGCTGCGGATCGCCGAGGCTCGCCAGCGCGGCGGCGCGCAGCAGCAGCGACAGGATCAGCGCGCAGGCCCCGAAGGTCCCGAGCCGGCTGTCGCGCATGATGGCGAGCGCCTGCTCGGGCGAGGCACCGCCGAGCCCGTCGGCGGTGTCAGCGAGCCCGTCCTCGTGCAGCGCGCCGGTCAGGCCGAGCGTTGCGGCGAGCGCCAGTCCGGCCGCGACGAGAGGCGCCGATCCGGCCGCATGGGCCAGAGCGTAGATCGCGCCGCCGCCGAGGCCGATCGCCGCCCCCACCAGCGGCGCCGCCCAACCGGCGCGAGCAATGTCGGCGCCGGCGATCGGCGAGGCGTGGGGCAGCGGAATGCGGGTGTAGAACACGACCGCCGTCGAGACGTCCCGGGCGAGCCGGCGGGCAAGCCCATTCATCGCTCTGCCCCAGGTGAGGCGCCTTGTCCCGTGTTGCATCGGCGAGCCATCGAGGCCAAAGATGCACGCTCAGACAATCCAGCAGCCGTGATCCCGACATGACCAGCTTTTCGTCGCTCGACGACCTGCGTGCGGCCTGCCTCGGTCTGCCCCCCGGCAACGCGCGGGCGGAGGACGCCGTTGCGGAGCGCGACGCACAGCTCACCAAGCCGCCCAAAAGCCTCGGCCGCCTCGAGGCGATCGCCGGCTGGCTGGCGCGCTGGCAGGGGCGGACGCGGCCGCGGCTCGACCACGTCGATGTGCTGGTGTTCGCCGGCAACCACGGAGTGACCGCGCAGGGCGTGTCGGCCTTTCCGGCCGAGGTGACGGCGCAGATGGTGGCGAATTTTTCCGCCGGCGGCGCCGCGATCAATCAGCTGGCGCGCACCGCCGGGGCGAGCCTGAAGGTCGCGGCGCTCGAGCTCGCGCGCCCGACGGCGGATTTCACCACCGCGCCCGCCATGGACGACGCCGCCTTCCTGGCGGGCGTCGCGACCGGCTGCGACGCGGTGTCGCCCGATGCCGATCTGGTGTGCCTGGGGGAGATGGGGATCGGCAACACCACGGCGGCCGCCGCCATCGCGGCAGCGCTGTTCGGTGGCGGCGGATCGCGCTGGGCCGGGCGCGGCACCGGCGTCGACGACGAAGGCCTTACGCGCAAGCGGCAGGTCATCGACGCGGCGCTGGCGCGGCACGCCGCGGTGCTCGGCGATCCCCTGGCCGTCGCCGCAACCCTCGGCGGGCGCGAGCTCGCCGCCATCTTGGGGGCTACGCTGGCGGCGCGCCGCCGGGGCATTCCGGTCCTGCTCGACGGCTTCGTCTGCACCGCTGCGGCGGCGCCGCTCGCCCGCCTCGCCGACGGAGCGCTCGATCACTGCCTGGCGGCGCACGTCTCGGCGGAGGCCGGGCATCGCGCCCTGCTCCAGGAGCTCGGCCTCGATCCGCTGCTCGATCTCGGGATGCGGCTCGGCGAGGCATCGGGCGCGGCGCTCGCCGTGCCGGTGCTGCGGGCGGCGCTCGCCTGTCACCTCGGCATGGCGACGTTCGCGGAGGCGGGCGTGTCGGACAAGCCGGGCTGACGGCAACATCCTGGTCATGATGCGCTAATCGGCTCCGCCCGGCGCGATGGCGTGAAAGAACGTGCCGCTGACGTGCCCCCGTCTGCCGCCTGACGGGCCGAGCGCATGGCCTTGCGCGTCGGCGAGATCGGCCAGCGGCTCGTCCTCCGTCGCCGGCGTGCAGGTCGCATAGTGGAACTCGTGGCCGCGCACGACCGCGCCGGCCGGTCCGATCGGGCTGTGCGCGAGCAGCCGCGCCTCGCGATAGCCGAGATTGAGCTTGCGTCTGGCAAAGCTGGTCGCGTGGCCGAGCAGCCCGGTCATCGGGTGGCGGACGCCGTCGGCATCCTCGAGGTGAGAGCCGAGCACCATGTAACCGCCGCACTCGCCGTGCACCGGCCGGTTCTCGGCGAACCGGCGCAGCCCGTCGTGGAACCGTAGCGACGCGGCCAGGCGCCCGGCGTGAAGCTCCGGATAGCCGCCCGGCAGCCAGCAGACATCGCAGGCGTCCGGCGGCGGCTCGTCGGCGAGCGGCGAGAAGTGTTCGATCTCGGCGCCGGCAGCGCGCCAGCGATGGAGCAGATGGGCGTAGACGAAGCTGAAGGCCGGATCGGACGCAATCGCGATGCGCTGTCCGGGCGGCGGCAGGGCGGCGGCACGTCGGGCCGCAGGACCGCGGGGCGGCGCGGCCAGGCGCAGCACGGCGTCGAGATCCATGTGGCGTTCTGCCATGGCGGCGAGCGCGGCCAGGCGCGCGGCGAGATCGGCATGCTCGGCAGCCTGGACCAGACCGAGATGGCGTTCCGGCAGAACGAGCTTGTCGTCGCGCGGCACCGCGCCAAGCACCGGAATTCCCAGGCGCGCGATGGCGTCGGCGACCAGCTTGCGGTGCCGTTCGCTGGCGACCCGGTTGAGCACCACGCCGGCGATCCGCACCGCCGGATCATGGGAGGCAAAGCCGCGCACGGTCGCGGCGGCGGACTGCGACTGCCCCGACACGTCGAGCACGAGAAGCACCGGGAGACGGAAGCGTGCCGCGAGATCGGCCGCCGCGCCGGATCGGCCGGGCGGCGCGGATACGCCGTCGAACAGCCCCATCGCGCCCTCGACGACCAGATAGTCGGCATCCTCCGTGGCGTCGCGCATCAGCGCCGCGATCAGCGTCGGCGCCATCGCCCAGGTGTCGAGATTGAACCCGGCGGCGCCGGTCGCCGCCGCGTGGAAAGCCGGATCGATGTAGTCGGGGCCGGCCTTGGCGGCGCGCACCGCAAGGCCGCGCGCTCGCAGCGCAGCGAGCAGGCCGAGCGTCACCGTGGTCTTGCCCGAGCCGGAGCGCGGGGCCGCCAAGATCAGGGCGCGCGCCGTCATCGCGGAGCCCCGCGGGCGACCGCGAGCAGGCGCTCGCGCACGGTCACGATGTCGCCGATCACGACGATCGCCGGCGCCGCCAGGTTTTCATCGCGGGCGTCGGCGGCGAGGCGTTCGAGCGTGGTGATCTTGATGCGCTCCTGCGGACAGGTCGCCGACGCGATGATGGCGGCCGGCGTCTGCGGTGGCGACCCGCCATGCATCAGCGCGTCGGCGATCCGCTCCAGGTTGCGCATCCCCATGTAGAGCACGATCGGCAGCGCGGTCCGCGCCAGCGCCGCCCAGTCCGGCGTGTCGTCCGGATCGGCGCCGTGGCCGGCCGCGAAGATCACCGCCTGGTTGATGCCGCGCATTGTGGCCGGGATCGCGGCTGCGGCGAGCCCCGCGAGCCCCGCGGTGACGCCCGGCACCAGACGGAACGGGATGCCGGCGGCGGCAAGCGCCATCGCCTCCTCGCCGCCGCGGCCGAACACGCACGGGTCGCCGCCCTTGAGGCGGAGCACCCGCAGCCCGCTGCGCGCGAGCGCGACCAGGCGCTGCGAAATGTCCTCCTGGGCGGCAGACGGCCGGCCGCCGCGCTTGCCGGCGAACTCGAGCCGCGCCTGCGGGCCGGCCAGCGCCAGCACCCGCTGGTCGACCAGTGCGTCGTGGACCACCACATCGGCCTGGGCGAGGCCCGACAGCGCATCGAGCGTCAGCAATCCGGGATCGCCCGGTCCGGCTCCGGCGAGCCAGACATGACCCGGCGCCAGGATCTTGGCGCTGACGCCGCGCACGATGGCGTCGATGCCGCTCACCGAGCGCACCGGCGGCCCGTAGGATGGGTTGAGCGCAGCGAAACCCATCGGCGGCGGTTTGATGGGTTTCGCAAGTGCTCGACCCATCGGTGCCGGCTTGATGGGTTGGACTGACGGCTTCGCCGAAGGGGCTGACGGGGCGCCACCCAAAGCATTGGGGTATCCTTTTGCGGCTCGGCCGATGGGTCTGAGCGGCATTGAAGCAAAGGGAGCCCTCGGATGTCACCACTGCGCACACGCATGATCGAGGACATGATTCTGGCCGGGTTGGCAGCGAGCACCCGGGCGGTTTATGTCGAGGCTGTTCGCCGGCTCGCCGTGCACTACGGACGTTCCCCGGATGGGCTGAGCGAGGCAGAGGTTCGTGCGTATCTCGTTGGCCTGCGCGCCAAGGGGATCGCGCGGGGAACCTTCAAGTCGAACCATTACGGCATCCAGTTTCTGTATCGCCACACGCTCGATCGCGACTGGCCGCTGTTCTCTAAAAAAAGATTCGCCAGCCGAAGCAGAAGCGCCTGCCCCACGCGCTCGCCGACGCCCAGGTCCGCAGCCTGCTGCGCCGCGTAAGGAGCCCGATCCAGCGAACCTGCTTTGCCGTCATGTACGCCTGCGGGCTGCGCATCGGCGAAGCCAGAACGCTGGAGGTCAGCTCGGTCGATCGCGCCAATCGGCTGCTGCGCGTCATCGGCAAGGGCAACCGGGAGCGCCAGGTGCCGCTGCCGCGACCGATGCTCGACGAGCTGACCCGTCTGTGGTGGACGCACCGCAACAAGCGATGGCTGTTCCCCAACCGGTTCGGGACCGGGCCAGTGCCGAGCGAGACGCTGCATGCGACGTTTGCGCAAGTGGCGCGCGAAGCTCGTGTCGGCCGGGTGACATCGCACAGTCTGCGCCACAGCTATGCGACGCGGCTGCTGGAAAGCGGTGTCAATATCCGCGTCGTGCAGATCCTTCTTGGTCACGCCAACATCGCCACAACAGCGATCTACACGCATTTGACCGAGCCGACCCGCGCGTCGCTTCACAACATTCTCGACAAGGTGATGAGCGACCTCTGATCCTGGTCGCTCGCCGTGACCGCCAGCCCGTCCCCGGTCACAGCCGGGGTCGCCGACGTCTTCCGCCGCTTCGCCGGCAGCTACCTGGCGCGGCATGGCGCCACCATGCCGGATTCGCATCGCCGTGCCATTGCCGACATCCAGGCCTGCCGCACCGAGATGCTCGGAGGGCACGTGTGGCGCTGCGACCACTGCTGCCGCGAGACGTTCTCCTATCACTCCTGTCGCAACCGCGCCTGTCCCCGATGCCACACCGACCAGACCGACACGTGGCTCGCGGCGCGTCAGGCCGAGTTGCTGCCGACCCATTACTTCCACGTCACCGTGACGGTGCCGCAGGAACTGCGCCCGTTGCTGCGCGCCAATCAGCGCGACGGCTATGCGTTGCTGATGAAGGCCGCAGCCAGCGCCATCGTCGAGCTGTGCGCCGAGCCTCGCTTCGTCGGCGCCACGGTGGGCGTGCTCGCCGTCCTGCATACCTGGACCCAGCAGCTCGCCTATCACCCCCACGTCCACTGCCTCGTCACCGGCGGCGGCGTCTCCGCCGACGGCCGCACTTGGCATCCGGCACGCAAAGCCTTCCTGGTGCCCCAGACCGTGCTGGCCAAGCGAGTGCGCGACAAGCTCAAGGCCTTGCTGGCGAGCAAGCGCCCCGACCTGATCGTTCCCGAGGTCGTGTGGACCACCCCCTGGGTCGTTCACATCACCCGCTGGGGCCAAGATGAGGACGCGGTGCTGAGCTATCTCGCCCGTTACGTCTTCCGCATCGCCATTACCGACAACCGCATCGTCGCGTTCGACGAGCACAGCGTCACCATCCGCTACAAGCAGCGCGAGCCAACCTGTTGGCGCACCTGCCGCATGAGCGGCCACGAGTTCATGCGCCGCTTCCTCCAGCATGTCCTGCCCAAGGGCCTGCACAAGGTCCGCTATTCCGGCCTGTGGCATCCGTCCAAGCGCCAACTTGCCGCCAACGCCCGCCTGCTCCTCGAGCTCGAGAGCACAACCCCAGTGCCGCTCGCCCGCGTCGAGCCCTGCAACATCGAAGCCCTCGATCCACTGGCCGCCAAGTCCGTCGAGCCCCGCCAATGTCCACATTGCCGCCAAGGCCGGCTCGTCTACATCGGAAGGCTCACGCCAAAGAATGCCCTCGGCCCATGACCCTTCCAGGCTCCCCGATCCGACCGCCCACCACCCGCGCGTGCTTCGCATGCCACGGCCTTCTATCGCCCGGAGCGCCCGATTCGCCGCACTCTCGCCCCGCAATCCCCGTCCGACCGCTTCCAACGCGCCTCCCACCGTCGCCCACAAACGCATCGACCCCCCACGGCCCCTCAACCGTGACCGCAGTCCAAAAACCTTGATCTGAAAATTCCATATCGCCAGATACGCCCAGGTGCCAAAATCACCGCGCCAGTCCAACCCAGTTTCTGCGGCGGCAAGCGCCGCAGAAACTCTTACTTCGTTTCGCAAGAGCTCAACCCATCCTACACGTAGTGCTTCGGAAACGGTGAACGACATG
>JBEKZK010000168.1:0-8133 GCA_049509935.1 Xanthobacteraceae bacterium
ACGGTGAGCCCGCGATTGAGCTTGCCGATCATGCTGGCGCTGTTGCGCGCCGCGATCGCTGCCAGGCCGGTCACCGCGATCTCGTAGCCCGGGTGTGCCGCCCGCACCGTGCCGAGCGTCTTGTCGAGCGCTTCCACCACGGGAAGCAGCTGGCTCGAATCCTTGTCGGGAATCCGGCCCGAGACCACGACGGCGTCCTGCTCCTTGCTGATGAAGCGGCGGGTCAGGTAGCCGGGCAGCAGGTCGACATACTCCTGCAGCGTCTCGACATCGGACTTGCCGAGCTTTTCGGCGAGCCAGCGCCGCAGCGTCTCCAGCGACCAGACGTTGCCGACCCCGGCCTGCTTCTCCACGATCGCATGCACCTCGGCGATCGTCGCCAGCGTCTCCGGCGAATAGAGCGTCTGACCCTTCGGGAACTCGATCAGCACGTCGATCGGATTGGCCCCGGTGAGCTTGGCGTCGAGCCGACTGCTCGCCGCCACCGCCTGCTGCTTGTCGGGCACCTGGTCGGCGAGCCGGTAACGCGGCTGCAGGTTGGCGTAGATCACGCCGAGGCCGCCGACCACCAGCACGCTGATCAGGCTGTAGACCGCGGGATGGCTCACCATGCGGCGGGCCATCCAGCCGCAGAACAAGCGCAGCGCATTGACGCCGGTGTCGGATTTCCGCACCGCCGCCGCGAAGTCCTGCTCGCGGCGCACCAGAAGGACGCCGAGCAGCGGCACCAAGGTGAGCACCGCCACCAGGGCGATCAGCGTCGCGATCAGCCCGGCTTCCCCGAAGGTGCGGATCAGGTCGGAATTGGAGAACTGCAAGGCGATGAACGACAGGCCCGCGGTTCCGTGCGTGAGCACGCAGGCCGGTCCCACGACGAGAACGGCGTTGCGGAACGCCTGGAACTTGTCCTCGCCGGCGATCAGCCGGTCGCGCGCCGCGAAGGTGAGCTGCATGCTGTCGGCAAAGCTGATCACCATGATGAGCGGCGTCATCACGTTGAGGAACATGTTGAGGCGGAAATCGAGCCAGCCGAGCACGCCGAGCGCCAGCAGGATGGCGAGCAGGGGCGGGCCGGCGGCGATGATCATGAACGAGATGCGGCGGAAGAATACGATCGCGATCAGGCATCCGGCGGCGAAGCCGAACGCGTTGTAGAGCAGGCGGTCGCGCTCGACCGCGTTGCGGATCTCGAGCTGCATCACCGGCACGCCGGACAGCTCCACCTTCAGCGCCGATCCCGCCATGTCCTCGGCGATGATCTTGCGCACTTCGGCGACGACGTCGGCGAGACCCTTGGTGGCGACCACCGCGGGATCGAGCGCCAGCACGATGAGCGCCAGCTGGCCGTCCTCGGAGAGCAGCTTTCCGCGGATGATCTCGTTCTTCAGGACGCGCTGCTGGATCAGATCGTCATAGGCCTTGCCGTGCGGCAGCTCCTCGGGAAACAGCGCGGCGGGAAGGTGGCCGTTTTCCGGCGGCTGACGCGCCGAGAACAGCGAGATCAGGCCCTTGGTGTTGTCGATCAGCTGCAGGTCGGTGACCAGCTCGCGCAGCTTTTCCATCGAGTCGCGCTCGAGCAGGGTCTTGCCTTCGACCACCACCAGAACGTCGAACTCGCTGGACGGGAACCGCCGCGTGACCTCCTGGAACTGCTTGAATTCCGGCGTGTCGGAGCGGAACAGCTGGCTCAGCGAGTCGTCGACCTTGAGACGGACGATCCCGAATGCCGCACCGATGCACAGCGTCACCAGGACGATCGCCGCGATGGCCGGAAACCTCAGCGATACGAGACCGATGCGCTCGATGCCGAGCGCGATGTCGTGGGGCTTCGTCGCGCGCCTCGGAGCGGCGCCGGTCGTCGGATCAGGGGGTCCAACGGGCACGTCCATCCTCATCAGGGCCTCGGCCGATTCTCGGCGCTACATGACCTTCTCGGCCGCGAGGCGTCAATGCTTTCCCGGGGAGGCCGGGGGAGGCCGGGAGCGGCATCGCGGCACGGCGACAGCCAAAACCATGGCCGGCGCCAAAATAGTGCCGCGCAGCCCCGTGTAGCCCGCATGGAGCCATCCCGGCTATAATGCCCGGAAAGCAGCTGAATTTAGCGGGACGATGCCCGTCGCACGACGGTCGCCATGCAGGTGGGCGGAAGCTTCCAGGCCACCCGGGACGCGTCCGCCGGCATCCCCGCGTAACGGGGATTGAGCATCGCCTGGGAGATGCGGAGTCCGAGCGGCCATCGCCGCTTGATGAAGGCGATCACGGCCAGGATGTCGGCGTCGGAGAGGACATCCTCGAAGGCGGGCATGTGCGACACGGCGCCCGGATCGGCGGTGGCGAACCGGCCATGCTTGGTCATGTGGAACAGTGCCTGGTCGGAATGTTGCCAGGTATGCCCGCTCTCGTCGTGCGCCGGAGCCCGCCTGCCGGCATCCTCGTCGGTGACCTGCCAGAGCGGCTGTCCCTGCAGGTAGCGGCCGTGACAGGAGGCGCAATGCCGCCGGTAGATGCCCTTGCCGATCTCGACGCGCGCGTTGTCCTCGGCGTCAGCGAGCAGGGGAGCAGGGGCCGCCGCCTGGTGCACCGCCGCAAGGACGCAGGCGGCGGTCGCACCGACGGCGCCGGCGATGGCGATGCCGAGCATCGACCGCTTGAGCGCAGTCAACATGACGCCGGCCGGTCGGGCCTCGGCCTGGTGCGGGAGACCGGATCGAGGTCGGAGCACGCGGCCCGATGCCTCATCTGATCAGCCGCCGCAACTCGTCGGCCAGATTGTGACCCGGCAGGTCCCCAGTCAGGAGCTTCACCGTGCCGCCCTGCGGCTCGACGACATAGATGAACGAGCTGTGATCGACCGCATAGGCGTCCTTGCCGAGCGGCCGCACCGCATAGAACACGTGGTATGCGCCGGCGACTGCCGCGGTCTCGTCCGGCGTGCCGCGCAGGGCGACGAAGCGCGGATCGAACGACCCGACATAGTCGGCCAGCACCCGGGGTGTATCGCGCCCGGGATCGACCGTGATGAACAGCGGCTGAACCTCGTCGGCGCGGGCCCCCAGCTGCTCCAGCGCGACGGTCATGTCGCTCAACGCCGTCGGGCAGGCGTCCGGACATGACGTATAGCCGAAATAGACGAACAGCCATTTGCCGGAAAAGCTCCGATCGGTGACGATGCGGCCGTCGGGTGCCGCAAGACTGAAGTGCCCGCCGAGCGGCAACGCCTGCGGGGCATCGGCGTCACCGGCAAAGCGCTTCGCCGCAACGAGCGACGCGGCGGCTCCGACAATGACCGCCGAGACCAGCGCACCTGCGAACAGATAGCGAAATCGCGGCTCCATGGGCGGCAACTCCACACTGGTCCAGCCTTCCTGACTGCGGCCGCCACGGCTCGAGCACGCGGTCCGTCACCCGTCGGTCAAATAACAAATGACGTCTGTAATTTCATCGTCTCGGACAGGACCTGAGACTTGACGTCAATCCAACCAAACATGTCGATCATCCGAACAAACATCAACTGGTATTTCTGACAGGTATTCTGGTCTTGCGCTCTGGTGGAGCTCATGCCAATCCGGTACCGCGCATGGCTCTGCTCACGCGACCTGCAGCTGCCGATATCTGCAGTTCGCGCAGCGCAGCTCCAGCGAGAACTCATGCGTGTTGCAGTGAACATGCAAATGAAACCGGCCCGGCTGCGGCACGCGACAAACGTGCCGCAACGGGCAAAGGCAGAAGGGGGAGACGATGAGCAATCCGAGAATGAACAGCAGAGCCGCGGCCTCCATGGGCCGGCACCTTCGCGACGCGGTCGTCGGCATCGGCTGCATGGCGCTGACGCCGCTGTGCGCCTTTGCGCAAACACCGGCCCAAGTCCAGCCCGCCAGGCCGTGCCCGCGCCCCGCCGCCGGCAGCATCGTCACGCCGCCCCCCAGTCTCTTCAGCTACAACGGATCGCTGAGCCTCGCCCTCAACTACTTTACGACCACGGACAACGTCGGCCGGACCTTGTTCTGCCTGGTGACGGCGGACGGCAACGCCTTCGAGTCGCCGACCCTGCACGTCAAGCCTGGCGATACGCTCCTGATCGCGCTGACCAACCGCAACCCGCCGCCGCCTCCCGGCTCGCCGACCGAGGTGGCGTCGAGTCCGTCTAACCGATGCGGCGATGCGACGATGACCATCACCTCGGTCAACCTGCACTATCACGGCACCAACACGTCGCCCACGTGCCACGGCGATCAGGTCATCCACACGATCATCAATTCCGGCGAGACGTTCAACTACACCCTGCAATTCCCGACCGACGAGCCCCCCGGGCTCTACTGGTACCACCCGCACGTCCACGGCCTTGCGGAGGCCGCCTTGCTGGGCGGCGCGTCCGGTGCGCTCGTCGTCGACGGGATCGAGAACATCCAGCCGGCGGTGGCCGGTCTGCCCGAGCGGATCCTGATCGTTCGCGACCAGACCGTTGCCGGCAACCCGACGCCGGGCGGCACCGTTCCGTCGTGGGATGTCTCGCTCAACTACGTTCCCATCGCGTTTCCCGCCGAGACCCCTGCCGTCATCCAGATGAAGCCCGGGCAGAAGGAGTTCTGGCGCGTCGCCAATGCGTCCGCCGACACCATCCTCGATCTCCAGGTGGTCTATGACGGCGTGCCACAGACGCTGCAGGTGGTGGGTCTCGACAGCGTGCCCACCGGCTCCCAGGACGGCACCGGGCAGGGCAAGCTCGTCCCCCGGACGCACATCCTGCTCGCTCCCGCCGCGCGGGCGGAATTCATCGTGACCGGGCCTTCGTCGGGCGTTCACAAGGCAAGCTTCCTCACCCTCAACATCGACACCGGGCCGGACGGCGACAACGATCCGCAACGGACGCTGGCGACCATTCGGCCGGTCGGCGCTCCGGTCCCGGTGCTTCCTCTCATTCCGGCAACGTCAGGACCCGCCAACCCCCAGCGCTTCGCCGGCCTCGCCGCCGCGACTCCGACGGCGCATCGCACGCTGTATTTCTCCGAGGTGCTGTCGGACCCGACCAACCCGGCCAGCCCGACCAACTTCTTCATCACCGTCGACGGAGCCACCCCGGTGCTGTTCGACGCCAACAACCCGCCCGCCATCATCACCCATCAGGGGGCGGTAGAGGACTGGACCATCCAGAACCGGACCGGGGAAAACCACGAGTTCCACCAGCACCAGATCCATTTCCTGTGGCTTGCGCAGAACGGCGTGGCGGTGCCGCCGAGCCAACAGCAGTTCCTCGACATGCTGCAGGTTCCGTACTGGAGCGGGACGGGTCCCTATCCGAGCGTAACCGTCCGCATGGACTTCCGTGGCATGGATATCGGAGACTTCGTCTATCACTGTCACATCCTCGGACACGAGGACAACGGCATGATGGCGATCATCCGGGTGCTTCCGCCCGCGTGAGGCGTCCCGGGACGCGGGACGCCCGGCATCCCGGGGGGTCCCCGACGGTCTGCGGAGTTGGTGTCGGCGGCATCCGGTGATGCCGCCGAACCCGCTCGATGATCTGCGTGATCGTGTGCGGCGGAGGGACGGGTTGCGATCGCCGGTGCTTTCGGCCATGGCTGCGCCGAGGTGATCGGTTGTCGGGCCCATGCTCTCGTCGATGCGGGTCCCGATCGCCACGATGGAGCCGCCGGTGCGCGCCGTCTGGTACGAGAGAACCGGCCCGGCCGAGGACGTCCTGATGGTCGGCGAGCAGCCGACGCCGCGCGCCGGCCCGGGTCAGGTGCGGGTCACAATGCCCCGGCAACCGTTGCCACGTCCGGTGATTGGAAGCGTCCTGCGAGCCTGCGTGGTCGGGCTGCTGATGGCCGCCGCAACCCTCGCGCGAGCCGACGATCCCAGGCGCAAGCTCGGTCCCGACGCGGTTCCGATCGGGACCTCGCACGACTATCTGCGCGCACAGCCGGCGCCGGACTACTGGGCGCTGAGCCCCTACTATGAGGGCCAGTCGACCGACAGCGCCTGCTCGCTGGCCGCGATCGCCATGCTGGTCAACGCCCTGCGTGGCCTGCCGCCGCTCGGAACCGACCCTCTGGTGACCCAGAAGGGACTGCTGGCGGCCGCCGCCAGCCCGGGCTGGACCGCGGAAACCGCCGAGGGCGGCAGCGGCGTCACCTGGCGGACGTTCGTCGGCTACGTCTCCCGCAGCCTCGAGGCCTATGGGATCGATGCCGAGATCGAGGTGCTGAAGCCGGCCGACGGTACGCCGGCGACACTGAGCGAGGTGCGGCGTCTGCTCGCCGACAACGAAGCGAGCGACCGCGACATCGTGATCGTCTACTTCAACCAGGGCGTCCTCACCGGCGACTGGGACGGGCCGCACATATCGCCGATCGGCGCCTACGATGCGGCGCGTCGCAGCGTGCTGATCATGGACGTCGACCGCCAATGGTACGTGCCATACTGGTCGAGCGACGAGAAGCTGGTCGAAGCCATGCTGCGGCCGGCGCCGAGGACATTCGGGGCGCTGGCGGGCGAGACCGGCGGCCTCGTCCGGGTCCGCACAAGGTGACCAGATCAGTTGAGCGGTTGCAGCGGCGGCTTGATGCCGTCGGGCAGCGGATAGCGGTCGACGTTCATCAGGATCGACATCATTCGACAACCTGGGCTTGAACGTGCCTGACCCCGGCTTTCCCGATATGCTGGACCGTCCTGGCGCGCGCAGGGGCGGCGCGCGTCGAGGAAGCCACCGGTCAGCCCGCGCTGACCAATCGTTCTACGGTATCCCGCGAGGCCGCAATGACCATCACCGATCGACAGCCCGCCATCTTCATCTCCCACGGCGGCGGCCCGTGCTTCTGGATGAGCTGGCCGGAGCCGATCGGCCCGCATGGCTTCGACAGTCTGAAGACCTACCTCGCCGGACTGCTCGCCTCGCTGCCGGCGCGCCCGACCGCCATCCTGGCGGTTTCGGCGCACTGGGAGGCGCCGCTGCCGACCGTCGGCGCTGCCGCCGCCCCGCCGATGCTGTTCGACTATTACGGCTTTCCCGAGCATACCTACCGGCTCAGCTACCCGGCGCCCGGATCGCCCGAGCTCGCCGCACGGGTGCGCCACATGCTGGAGGCCGCGGGCATCGCCGCAGCGACCGATGGTGAACGCGGCTTCGACCACGGCGTCTTCGTGCCGTTCCTGATCATCGACCCGGAAGCCAGGATACCGGTGGTGACGCTGTCGCTCCAGCAGGATCTGGATCCGGCGCGGCATATCGCCATCGGCGCCGCGCTCGCGCCTTTGCGCGACGACGGCGTCCTGATCGTCGGCAGCGGCAATACCTTCCACAATCTGCGCACCTTCGTCGACGGCAGCACGCGCGAAGCGGCGGCATTCGACGCCTGGCTGACCGACGCGGCGACGGCGCCGGATGCGGCGGTCCGCAACGCCGGCCTGGTCGGCTGGGAGCGGGCGCCCTGCGCCCGGGCCTGTCATCCGCGCGAGGAGCATCTGCTGCCGCTGATGGTCGCCGCCGGCGCCGGCGGCGACGACATCGGACGCCGGGTATTCGCCGACTCCATCGGCGGCAAGGCGATCTCGGGCTTCGCGTTCGGCGCGTGACGAGACGATCGAGGACAGCGCATGGACTACCGCAAGAAATTCGTCGTCGATCCCGGCGAGAAGGTCCGGCTGGCCAAGATCGACCCGTCATATACCGGCGAGCACGAATCGCACGGCAAGGCCGAAGCCGACATCCGCCGACACGTCGAGCGCATGGCCGAGCTGCAATACCTCCTCTATGCGGACGGCAGCCAGTCGATGCTCGTCGTGCTGCAGGGCCTCGACGCCGCCGGCAAGGACGGAGTGATTCGCCATCTGTTCAGCGGCATGAACCCGCAGGGGGTATCGGTCGCCTGCTTCAAGGAGCCCAGCAGGACTGAGCTTGCGCACGATTTTCTCTGGCGCGAGCACATGCGGGCGCCGGCCAAAGGCGAGGTGGTGATCTTCAACCGGTCGCATTACGAGGACGTCCTGGTGGTGCGTGTTCACAAGCTGGTCGCGAAGTCGGTGTGGTCGAAGCGCTACGCCCAGATCAATGATTTCGAGACCATGCTGGCGCGGAACGGCACCCGCATCCTGAAGTTCTATCTTCACCTCGACGCGGAGGAGCAGCTC
>JBEKZK010000169.1:0-8126 GCA_049509935.1 Xanthobacteraceae bacterium
CCTTCCGGCTTCTGCACCTCGGACAGCATGTTGCGCAGGTGCCAGAACGCTTTTGCCTGGTCGAGGCTCGCCGCGATCGTGGCGTCGACGACGAGATCCCGCTCGACGGCCTCGGCGAGAACGTCCTCGAGCGTGCCGCGCAACCCTTCTGGTGACTGCGACGACAGCTCGATCATGACGTACCAGGGATGCGCGGCAGCGAGCGGATCGCGGCAGCCGGGGCCATGCCGCAGCGCGAACTCGACGCCGATCCGCGGCATCAATTCGAAGCTGGTGATGGTGCCGCCTGCGCGCTCGCGGGCGAGCCCGAGGAGCCCGAGCGCCGCGCGCGGAGTGGGCACGCCGACGAATGCCGTCTCCACGGCGCGCGGCCGCGGAAACAGCTTCAGTGCGGCCGCCGTGATGACGCCCAGGGTGCCTTCGGCTCCGATGAAAAGGTGCTTCAGATCATAGCCGGTATTGTCCTTCTTGAGCTTGCTCAGACCGTTCCAGATGCGGCCGTCGGCGAGCACGACCTCGAGGCCGAGCACCAGGTCGCGCGCATTGCCGTAGGCGAGCACCGCGGTGCCGCCGGCATTGGTCGCCAGATTCCCGCCGATCGTGCAGCTGCCCTCGGCGCCGAGCGAAAGCGGAAACAGCCGGTCGGCGGCGGCCGCCGCCTCCTGCGCCCTGACCAGCACGACGCCGGCCTCGCAGATCATGGTGTTCGACGTCGGGTCGACGTCGCGGACGCGGTCGAGCCTGGTGAGCGACAGCACGATCTCGCCGTCATGGGAGATCTGTCCGCCGACCAGCCCGGTATTGCCGCCCTGCGGCACGATCGCCGTGCGCGTTGCATCGGCGAGCGCCAGGATCGCCGCCACCTCGGCGACGGAGCCGGGCCGCAGCACCATCGGCGTCTCGCCGCGCCAGAGCCCGCGCATCTCGACCAGGTAGGCTTCCTGGGCGATCGGATCGGTGATCGCGTAAGCGGCCCCGACGATGGCTGCGAAGCGGTCGAGAAGGGCGGGCTGGAGGTGCTTGCGCGGGGGCGCGGACGGGGAATGCTGGTTCACGGCCTGTCCGAATCGCTGGATGGCGGCGCCATCGGCCGCGCTCGACGTATCCGACACCCGGGGCTCCGGCTCAAGGGCGATCCGGTCGACAGTGCCATCGGGTCGCAGGGCCGGCCACGTCGGTCCGCTCGTCAGCGAGTGCCGCTAACATCATGTCAGCGATGTCATCGGGCACGTCGTCGGCATGAAACGCTTGCCTGGTGTCGGCCGCACTCACCAGCCGATCGTAGTGCTCGGCCGTCAGCAGCACGAACTTGCGCTTGCCGCGATGCGTGATGTCCACCGGTCCTCGAAAAGCGGCCTCGGCCACCTCGCCGGTTCGATTGCTCAGATCAGTCAATGAAAAACGGGCCATCGGTTGCCATTTTAGCTATTAGCACGATTTCGGCAAAGTCTGGAGAGACTCGATCGATGATGACGGCGGGACGGTACGGCGCGTTCCGCGGATCCATGCGCTGGCTCCTGGCGGCGTTCTATCTGACCGCCGGCGTCATCCATCTCGCGGCTCCCGACGGCTTCCTGCCGATCGTGCCCGACTGGGTGCCGTGGCCGCGCCAGGTGGTGCTGGCGACGGGCATCTGCGAGATCGCCGGGAGCCTGGGCCTGCTGACCGGGCGATGTCGCCGGTGGGCCGGCACCATGCTGGCGCTCTATGCGCTCTGCGTATGGCCTGCCAACATCAAGCACGCGGTGGACGGCATTCATCTCCCGCCGCTTCCCGACTCGTGGTGGTATCACGGGCCGCGGCTGGCCCTGCAGCCGGTGCTGATCTGGTGGGCGCTGTGGTGCGGCGGGGTGATCGACTGGCCGTGGCGGCGGCGCGACGTCGCGGTCGGCCGTCGGGTCTGACGACGGACATCGTCATTCCCCTCATTGCCCCACCAGACTACCCCGGCCGCGGTGCGGCGGCGCGGGCGAGGCGGTCGTTGATCGCCTCGCCGAGGCCCTCGCGAGGCACCGGCATGACCGCGATGGTGGCGGCGCCCGAGCGGTCGAGCGTGCGCAGGTGGGAGAACAGGTTTGCCGCCGCCTCGACCGGGTCGGCGCGGACCGAGAGATTGAGCCGGGCGGCGGCCTGGTCGCCGCCGCGCGGCAGATCCGGGCCGAAGGCGAGCAGCGCCTCGCCGGCGCGCACCTCATCGGCATCGAGCCGCAGCATCGCGTTCGGCGCGTAGTGCGAGGCGAGCAGGCCGGGCGCCAGCGGCGCTTCGCTGTCGCTCGCCTGCAGGCTCGCAGCCGGTGCGGGAAACGGCGCGAGCGGGGCGCCCAGCGCGCGCTCGATGGTGGCGCGCGGCAGACCACCGGGGCGCAGCAGCATCGGACGGTCGCCGAGGCAGGCCACGATGGTCGACTCGACGCCGACCGCGGTCGGCCCGCCGTCGACGATGAGGTCGATACGGCCGCCGAGGTCGGCGAGCACGTGGGCCGCGATGGTCGGCGAGAGATGGCCCGACCGGTTCGCCGACGGCGCAACGATCGGCTTGGCGAACCCGGCGAGGATCCGCTGCGCGACCGGGTGGTCGGGCACCCGCACCGCGATGGTATCGAGGCCGGCGGTGGCGAGATCGGAGACCCCGCAACCGCGGTCGAGCGGCATCACCAGCGTGAGCGGCCCGGGCCAGAACGCGGCCGCCAGGCGCTCGGCCGCCGGGTCCAGGCGGGCGAGCCGGCGCGCCGCCGCGACATCGTTGACGTGGGCGATCAGCGGGTTGAACGCAGGCCGGCCCTTGGCGGCGTAGAGCCGGGCGACCGCCCAGCCGCTGGTGGCGTCGGCGGCGAGCCCATAGACCGTCTCGGTCGGCAACGCGACAAGCTTGCCTTCGGCGAGGCAGCGCACGGCGGCGTCGACCGCCTCGGTGCCCGCCGCCATCACCCGCGTCGCCCGACCGGTGCGCGTCGCGTCGGTCTGCATCACGACCTGCCTTGGAATCCGGTGAATCGCTTCGGGCGGCGCCCGCACGCGCCGCCGCTATGGCATCTTTCGCCGCATCCGCAAAGGTTCGCCGCGGTGGCTGATTTCCCATATACATGGATGTTGATGGTGGCGGATGGTATCGGCGACGACCCGGCTCCAACCCGGATCGCGTCCGTGGCGGTCCCTCGCCGGACGTCGCGCTCGGCGGCGGTGCGGATCATGTCGGCCGCCGCCAGCCGGGAGGAGGCAGCATGCCGGGAGGAGGCAGCATGACGTATCGCGCGCCGGTCGCCGACATGGCGTTCACGCTCAAGCATGCGGCGGGCTTCGGCCGCGCGCTCGACGAAGGCCTCTACGGTGATCTCACCGAGGACGTGGTCGACGCCGTGCTCGAGGAAGCCGGCAAGTACGCCACCGACGTGATCGCGCCGCTCAACCGGGTGGGCGATACCCACGGCACCCCGATGCGCGACGGCGCCGTCGTGATGCCGCCGGGCTGGAAGGAGGCCTACGTTGGATGGGCGGCAGCGGGCTGGAACGGTCTCGCCGGTCCCGTCGACTGGGGCGGGCAGGGGTTGCCGCACGCCCTCAACGCCGCCTGCATCGAGATGTGGAACCAGGCCTCGATGGCGTTCGGGATCGGCCCGGTGCTCACCATGGGGGCGTCGGAGGCGCTCGCCGTCCACGGCAGCGAAGGCTTGCGCAAGACCTATCTGCAAAAGCTGGTGTCGGGCGAATGGACCGGCACGATGCAGCTCACCGAGCCGCAGTCGGGCTCCGACCTGTCGGGTCTGCGCACCCGCGCCGAGCGTGCCGCCGACGGCACCTACCGCATCTCGGGGCAGAAGATCTTCATCACCTACGGCGAGCACGATCTGACCGACAACATCGTGCATTTCGTGCTCGCCCGCTTGCCCGACGCGCCGCCGGGTACCCGCGGCCTGTCGCTGTTCCTGGTGCCGAAACGCCTGGTCGACGACGGCGGCGCGCTCGGGGCGCGCAACGACGTGCGCTGCCATTCGGTCGAGCACAAGGTCGGCATCCACGGCTCACCGACCTGCACGATGGTATACGGCGATCGCGGCGGCGCCGTCGGCTATCTGGTCGGAGAGGAGAACCGCGGGCTCGCCTGCATGTTCACGCTGATGAACAACGCCCGGCTGGCGGTCGGACTGCAGGGCGTCGCCATCGCGGAGCGCGCCACCCAGCAGGCCCTGGCCTACGCTCACGACCGCCGCCAGGGCCGCGCGCCCGGCACCGCGTCCGGCGACGGCATGAGCCCGATCGCTGCCCACCCCGACGTCAAGCGCATGCTGCTGACCATGCGGTCGCTCACCCGGGCAGCGCGCGCGATCTGCTATCTCACCGCGGGCGCGACCGACCGGGCCCATCGCGGCGCCGACGAGCAGTCACGCAAGGCCGCGCACGAGCGCGCCTCGCTGCTCACCCCGGTCGCCAAGGCCTTTTCCACCGATATCGGCATCGAGGTCGCGTCCCTCGGCGTCCAGGTCCACGGCGGCATGGGCTTCATCGAGGAGACCGGCGCCGCCCAGCACTTCCGCGACGCCCGCATCGCCGCGATCTACGAAGGCACCAACGGCATCCAGGCGATCGACCTCGTCACCCGCAAGTTGCCGATGGCAGGGGGGCAGGCAGTCGGTGCCTATCTGGCCGACCTGCGCCGCACCGTCGACGTCGTCAAGGCGGTCAACGATCCGGCGTTCGGCTCGACCGGGGCGCGGCTCGCCGAGACGATCGACTGCCTGGAGCGGGCGACGCAATGGCTCCTCGGCCGGCTCGACCGCGCCCCCGAGGCGGCGCTGGCGGGAGCCACGCCCTATCTGCGGCTGTTCGCCAATGCGGCCGGCGGCTGCGCGCTCGCCGACGACGCGCTGGCGGCGGTCCGGCTCGGCGGCGTCGATGCGGCCGGCCGCGTCGCCACGGCGCGTTTCTTCGCCGAGAACCAGGCGGTGACGAGCTCCGGGCTGGAGCGGCTGGTCATCGACGGCGCCGACAGCGTCAATCAGTCCGACGCGGCGCTGGTTGGCTAGCGGAATTGTAGCCCGCATGAAGCGCAGCGCAATGCGGGACAGCGTCCGAGGCGCGGCACGCCACTCCCGGATTTCGCTTCGCTCCATCCGGGCTACGGACACGACACTTGCCGCTGGAAGCAGGAACCGGCCGGCGCATATGGCGAGGAAACGATGGCGACACTGAAGGACAAGACCCTGTTCATCACCGGTGCCTCGCGCGGCATCGGCCTCGCGATCGCGCTGCGCTGCGCCGGTGACGGCGCCAACGTGGCGATCGCGGCCAAGACCGAGGCTCCGCATCCCAAGCTCGAGGGCACCATCTACAGTGCCGCCGAGGCGATCGAGAAGGCGGGCGGCCGCGCCCTGCCGCTGGTCGTCGATGTGCGCGACGAGGAGCAGGTCAAGACCGCCATCGACCGCACCTTCGCGGCATTCGGCTCGCTCGACATCGTGGTCAACAATGCGAGCGCCATCCAGCTGACCCCTGTCGCGCAGACCGACATGCGCCGCTTCGACCTGATGCATCAGATCAACACGCGCGGCACGTTCATGGTGTCCAAATACGCGCTGCCCTATCTGGAGAAGTCACAGAACCCCCACATCCTGATGCTGTCGCCACCGCTCGACATCCGCGAAAAGTGGTTCGCGCCGCACACCGCCTACACGATCGCCAAGTTCGGCATGAGCCTCGTGGTGCTCGGCCTCGCCGGCGAGACGCGATCCAAGGGCATCGCCGTCAACGCGCTGTGGCCGCGCACCACGATCGCCACCGCGGCGGTCAAGAACCTGCTCGGCGGCGACGCACTGATGCGCCGTTCGCGTACGCCCGACATTCTGGCGGACGCTGCGCGCGCGATCTTTCAGAAGCCGGCGAAGAGCTTTTCCGGACATTTTCTGATCGACGACACCTTTCTCGCCGGCGAAGGCGTCACCGACTTCGACCGGTATCGGGTCGATCCGAGCCTGGCGCTGGCGCCGGATTTCTTCGTGCCCGACGACATGCCACCCCCCGCCGTCGTGAGCCTGGCAGCCAAGGGATGAATGAGTTTCCGTTTTGTTCCGGGCCATGCTAGGATGGTTGGGTCGGAGGGATGCGTGGTGACAGAGGTCGGGCAGGCTATCTTGGAGGGCATCGCACGGCTCGACGAGGGCATCGCACGGCTCGATGCAAGATTGACCCAGGTCGACGGCCGTTTGTCGGCGATGGAAACCCGCCTGTCGTCGGTCGAGACCCGCCTGTCATCGGTCGAGACACACCTGTCCATGCTCGAAAACCGTCAGTCGACGATCGAGGCAGTGGTTGCGGAACTCGACCATCGCATCAAGACTTGGCCCGACATGCATTTTCTGGCGGCCGCGACGAAAGCGCAGATTGGACATACGCGCGACATCAAGGCGGACGTGTCGGACATCAAGTCGCGGATGGCCGAGATTTTCCAGACCATGGCCACCGACCCCGAGATCCGCAGCCTGCGCGAGGAGGTGTCACGGTTTCGCGATCAGAGCGTCGAATTCGATGTGCGCATCGGAACCATCGAAAGCCATCTCGGTCTGGAGACGACGCCTACCGCGCGCCGACGTCCCTTGTTCCCGAGGTCCCGAGAGTTTTCATGTCGACCCTCCTCATCACCCACCCGGCCTGCCTCGACCATCTGACGCCGCTCGGGCATCCGGAGCGGCCGGACCGGCTGCGCGCGATCGAGCGCGTGCTCGAGCATGAGAAGTTCGTCCTCCTGATGCGCGACCTCGCGCCCGCGGCCGACCTCGACTCGATCGCGCTGGTGCACCCGATGGACTATGTCGAGCGGATCCGCGACGCCTCGCCGAGCGAGGGCCTGGTGCGGATCGACTCCGATACCTCGATGTCACCGGGCAGCTTCGAGGCGGCCTTGCGCGCCGCAGGCGGAGCGATCCGGGCGGTCGACGAGGTGTTCGGCAGGACGGCCGGCAATGCCTTCGTGGCGACCAGGCCCCCCGGCCATCACGCCGAGCTCGCGGTGCCGATGGGGTTCTGCCTGTTCAACAACGCCGCGATCGCGGCGCGCCACGCCCAGAAGCGCCACGGCGCCGAGCGGGTAGCCATCGTGGATTTCGATGTTCACCACGGCAACGGCTCGCAGGACATCTTCTGGGCCGACGGCACAGTGATGTACTGCTCGACCCACGAGATGCCGCTCTATCCCGGTACCGGCGCCATTTCGGAGCGCGGCGAGCACGACACCATCGTCAATGCCCCGCTTCGGGCCGGCGACGGCGGGCCGGAGTTCCGCGAAGCCTTCGACACCGCGATCGTGCCCCGCTTGCAGACGTTCCGCCCGGATCTCATCGTCATCTCTGCCGGATTCGACGCCCACATGCGCGATCCGCTCGCCAATCTCAATCTGGTCGAAGCCGACTTCGCCTGGGCCACCCGCAAGATCATGGAGATCGCCGACGTGGCGGCAGGCGGCAGGGTGGTGTCGGTGCTCGAGGGCGGCTATGACCTCGAGGGCCTCGCACGCTCGGTCGCCGCGCACGTGACCGCGCTCATGCACGGGTAGGGGGTCGATTCATGGCCGACAACACCCATGCCGACGTCAAGCGGCTGCCTTTCGAGAAAGCGCTCGCAGAGCTCGAGTCGATCGTGCAGAAGCTCGAGCGCGGCGACGTGGCGCTCGAGGAATCGGTGGCGATCTACGAGCGCGGCGAAGCGCTGAAGCGTCGTTGCGATGAATTGCTGCGCCAGGCCGAGGCCCGGGTCGAGAAGATCACCCTCGATGCCTCCGGCAAGCCGAGCGGAACCGAGCCGCTCGACGTCGAATAGCGCGGTGCCGCCAAAATTCGGGCCGCGGCCTCAGCCAAATGCGGGCCCCAGCCTTATCTTTGTGACGGTCGAGCCTTAACTGTGTGACCAAGGTCACGGTTGGCGGCGCGGCTGGTTGGTATATGCATGATGGTGCACGGCCGTCGCCCGATCGCGCGGGGCCGGCCTGAGGCACGACGGGAACACGGGCGGTGCCACGATGTTGATGAAGCGAGGGGATGGATGGAAATGGTGGTGGGGAGCAAGAATGGTGTCGTTAGACTTGCGGCGAGGCTCGCCTGCGTTGCTCTGGTTGTGAGCGTGGTCTTCCCGGCCGGCAG
>JBEKZK010000017.1:0-17171 GCA_049509935.1 Xanthobacteraceae bacterium
CGTTGGTGAGCGCCTGCGACATCTTCCTGCGGTCGATCGCCATCACCAGCGCCCGGCGCACTCTTGGGTCATCGAACGGCGCCACCTTGGTGTTGAAGGCGTAGACCTGGGCGCCGGAGCCGGTGTGAGCGTGCACGGCCAGCGACGGATCGCCCTGCGCCTTGATGATGTTGTCGGCGTCGTACTCGTCGTCCCAGACGAGGTCCGCCTCGCCCGATTGCAGGCTGGCGAAGCGCGCCTGGGAATCCGGCAACGGGCGCAGCACCACGCGGTCGAGATAGGGACGGCCCTTGTTCCAGTAGTCGGGATTGCGCTCGACCACCATGCGGTCGCCGGCGGTCCAGGATTTGAGGACGAACGGTCCGGTGCCGACGGGCTTGCGATTGTAGTCGTCGCCGAGCGTCTGGATCGCGGACGGCGAGTGCACGACGTTGCTCACCGCCGGCGGCGCCACGAGCGCGGCGAAATTCACCGACGGGTCGCGCAGCCGGAACACCGCGGTCAGCTCGTCGACCGCTTCGACCTTGTCGATGTTCTGGACGTAGAAGGCGCAGCGGCAGTGGTTGCTCGGGTCCTTCTGCCGCGCCAGGTTCCACGCCACCGCGGCGGCGTTGAACGGGGTGCCGTCGTGAAATTTGACGCCGGCGCGCAGCCGGAACGTCCAGGTCTTGAAGTCGTCGGAATGGGTCCACGATTCGGCGAGCCTGGGCACCGGATCGCCCTTGTCGTCGAGCGACGTCAGGGTGTCGAAGATCAGCGCGGCGGCCATTTCGGCGGCGGTGTCGTAGACCCCCACCTTGACCGGATCGAGCCCCGGAATATCCAGCTCGAGGCCGACCGTGATGCTGCCGCCGGGCTTCTGCGCGGCGGCCGGAGCAATGAGCAGCAGGAGGCCGACTGCCGTGAGCACGGTGCGCCAGACCGCAATGCGGGTTTCGACCGTCATCCGCTCACTCCCCTGGAGCATGCCCGGCTTTGCAGGACGCGGGACACGCTCGATCTGCCAGTGGCGGCCTTCGGGCCGCCTTCGCCGCAATACGCTCGAGGGCGCCGCGACGTCGCGCCGCGCTCGCCGGCACATCATGGCTGGGCTCGTGGCCGATTGTCCATTCGTGCTATCATGGCGGTGGAATCCCGCAACGGCAGCAGTGCGAGATGCGAGCCATGAGCCAGCCGATGCCGACGCCGGAAAGCCGGCCGCTGTTCGATCCGCTGGCGCCGGAGGTGATCGCCGATCCGTATCCGTTCTACCATCGGCTGCGCGCGCTCGATCCGGTGCACCACTCGCCCCTCGGGTTCTACGTGGCGAGCCGCCACGCCGACGTCACGGCGGTGCTGCGCGACCGGCGTTTCGGCAAGGACTTCGTCGGCCGAATGACGCGGCGCCGCGGCGACAGCATCTTCGACGAGCCGGTCTACCGTTCGATGCGCCACTGGATGCTGCAGCAGGATCCGCCCGATCACACCCGGCTGCGCGGGCTGGTGGTGCAGGCGTTCACGGCGCGGCGGGTCGAGGACATGCGCCCGCGCATCCACGAGATCGTCGATCAGACGCTCGACCGCCTGGTGCCGAGACGCCATGGCGACCTGATCGCCGATTTCGCCTTCCGGCTGCCGGTGACGGTGATCTGCGAAATGCTCGGGGTTCCGTCGGAGCACCACGAGATGTTCATGGCCGGCGCGCGCGACGGCGGGCGGCTGCTCGATCCGGTGCCGCTGAGCCGCGCCGAGCTCGATGCCGCCAATGCGGCCAATCTCGGCGCCCAGGCATACTTCCAGCAATTGTTCGAGCTCCGTCGGAGGCAGCCCGGCGATGACCTCACGACCAAGCTGGTGCAGGCCGAGGAGCACGGCAGCAAGCTCAGCAACGACGAATTGACCGCCAACATCATCCTGCTGTTCGGTGCCGGGCACGAGACCACCGTGAACCTGATCGGCAACGGTCTGCTGGCGCTGCTGCGTCATCCCGATCAGCTTCGATTGTTGCGCGACGATCCGGCACTGATGCCCAACGCCATCGAGGAGTTGCTGCGCTACGACTCCTCGGTGCAGACCACCAGCCGGGTGGCGCTCGAGGATGTCGAGGTCGGCGCAACCCGGATCCCCGAGGGCGAGGCGGTGCTGTGCCTGCTCGGCGCCGCCAACCGCGATCCGGCGGTCTATCCGGAGCCCGACCAGCTGGACATCAGGCGATCCAACATCCGGCCACTGTCGTTCGGCGGCGGCATTCACCACTGCCTCGGCGCCCAGCTGGCGCGCATCGAGGCCGAGGTCGCCATCGCGACGTTGCTCGATCGCCTGCCCGATCTGCGGCTCGACGATCCGGCGCGGCCGGACTGGCGGCAGACATTCGTGCTGCGCGGGCTCAAGGCCCTGCCGGCGAGCTGGTAGGCTTGGTGCTACGCGGCCGCGACCTGACGCGGACGGTAAATCGCGGTGTGGGTGATCCGCGCCACCGGCCTTGCCCCATCGGCGAGCACCAGGCCGTCGAGCTCGACGAACCGGTGGCCCTTGTGGTCGTAGTTCGCCACGACCCGCGCCTGTGCCGACACCGTCTCGCCGACCGCGACCGGGGAATAGTTCTGCACCGCGCTGCCGACGTGAATCCACGGGCCGAGCACGACGTTCTGCACCAGCGCCCAGTTCATGGTGCGCAGGATCATGCCCGGATGGGCGAGGCCGTCGCGCCGATAGAGCGGATCGGTCTCGCGCAGGTCCAGCAAATATTGAGCGGCGAGCTCGGCCGACACCGGCAGCGGCCGGATCGCCAGGCGGGTGCCTTCCGCAAGCGTCGTCTCGTCCGCCGCCGGCCGGAGGTCCGGTGGAACGGCGCCGTCGACCCACTCGAGCCCGGCGACGGCCGGCGGCCCGGCGGGAAGCCATGCGTGCGCGGTGGCGCACAGCTCGCCCCTGCTCGTCACCTCGATGGCGATCCCGCTCGCGTCCTCGCGCGCCGTCACGGTGGCGATCTCGCCGTCGTAGACCGGCTTGAAGAACCGGCACTCGGCGCGGCCGCGCGTCAGCCAGTCACGGCCCCACGCCGCCACCGGCATGTGGGCCATGTAGGCGTACACGTCCACGCCGGGCACCAGCCCGCCGCCGAAGCCGAACTTGCGTGCGACCTCGTCGTCATGGATCTTGTTCTCGGACTCGCGCGCCGAGTTGTAGGCGGAGACCGCATAGGGCTCCAGCGCTGACCGGCTCATGCAACCTCTCTTCGCGAGCTAGCGAAACATGGCGCGTAGCGCGAGCGCAATGCCGCCGCCGAGCAGCGCCAGCACGATCGGTGGTCCGCCGACGATCAGCAGATCGGTCGACGAAAACCCGGTCGCGTAGCCGTCGCCGATGCGAAAGCGGGTCCCGACGATGAAGCCGATCCACGCCAGCGACAGGACGAGCCAAACGACGACCAGCAGGTTTCTGCCCATCGATCCGACCTGTCTCGTTATGCGTCGACGACGACATAGCTCTCCTCGACGGTGACCGGGAACGTCTCGGCGACGTACGGCCCTTCGACCAGCTGGCGGCCGGCCTCGACCGCGACCTCGTAGGCCTTGGTCCTGATGCGCGACGGCTCGCACCAGGACTTTCCGGTGCGCACGTCGAACTCCCAGCCGTGCCACGGGCAGCGCAGGATCTCGCTCGGCCGGCTGTAGCGGTAGCGGCCCGGCTCGGCTGCCTCGACGAGGCCGATCAGGTGGCCCTCGACCAGGCTGCCGCCCTGATGCGGGCAGCGGTTGAGCAGGGCGAACAGCTCGCCCCTGATGTTGAACACCGCGATCGGGCGGCCGTCGACCATCATCAGCTTGCGGCTGCCCGGCGGAAACTCGTTGAGCGCCGCGACGACGTGCTTGCTCATGCCAGGCCGTAGACCGCCTGGGCGTTGGCGAGGAACAGCTTGTGCCGCTGCGCGTCGCTGATCGCCAGCGGCAGCGCGCGCGCCGGATCGTCGAAATCCCAGTGCGGGTAGTCGGTGGCGAACAGCAGGCGGTCCCAGCCGATCCATTCGATCGTGTCGGCGAGGTGCCGGCGGGTATCGGGCTCTTCCATCGGCTGGGTGGTGAGCCAGACGTGGTCGCGGATGTAGTCCGACGGCGGGCGCTCGAGCCCGGTCTCGTCCTTCATGCGCGCCCACACCTTGTCGAGGCGCCACGCCAGCGGCGGGAGCCAGGCGAAACCGGCCTCCACCAGGATGACGCGCAGCCTGGGGTAGCGGACGAAGATGCCTTCGAGCACCATGCTGGTCACAACCGATTGGCAGCACTGGGCGTGGCCGACCATCTCCTCGACGTAGAACGACGGCCATCCGCCGCCGGTCACCGGATAGCCGCCATAGCCGAAGGCGTGCACCGCGACCGGGAGCCCGGCGCGCTCGGCCGCCTCGTAGATCGGCCAGTAGCGCCGCTGGCCGAGCGGCTCGGCGGTTCGGCTGAGCAGCAGGACCTGGACGAAGCTCTTGTCGGTGGCGCGGCGCTCGATCTCGCGCACCGACGCGGCGGCGTCCTCGTAGGGCACCACGACCGAGGCCTTGAGGCGCGGCTCCCGGCTGGTCCACCAGGCGACCTGCCAGTCGTTGATCGCCCGGCACAACGCAGCGGCCAAATCCTGGTTCTGCAGCCCCTGGCCGGTGCGCAGCGGGTTGAGGATGCCGAGCTGCACGTTGTTCGGATCGAGGTGGTGCAGGCGCATGAACCCGAGATCGCTGCCCGGCTTGCCGCCCCCCGGTGGATAGGCGTCGCGGCGACAGGCATCGGGCTGGCCCTTGGGATAGGCGGGGCCGCTCTGATAGCCGTGGCGCGGCCGCACGCCGTAGGTCTCGAGATGATGCTGCCAGCGCTTCTCCAGGAACGGATAGACTTCCTTCTCCAGCGATTTCGGGCTGGGATGGATGTCGCAGTCGGCGATGGCGGTGCGTTGCGGGGTGACGGTGTCCTCGCGAACCAGAACCTGCACGTTCATGACAGAGTCTCCGCGATGCGCGAGTAGGTCTTCAGCGGGTTGTCGACCGTGATCTTCCGCACCAGGTCGGCGCCGAGCCCCTCCGGCAGCACGTCGTCGCCGTCGAACTGCCAGTGGGGATAGTCGGTGGAGAATAGCACAAGCTCGTCGGAACCCATATGGTCCATGAGCCGGGACAACTGGTCGGCCCGCGGCGGGGCGTCGACCGGCTGCAGGGTCAGGCGCACGTTGTGACGCACGATCTCGGCCGGGGAGCGGTCCGCCCAGGGGATCTCCGTGCGCAGGCCGCGCCAGTACTTGGTCAGCCGCCACAGATGCGCCGGCAGCCAGGTGATGCCGGATTCCATCAGCACCACGGTGAGGTCGGGAAACTTGTTGAACACCCCTTCGCAGAACAGGCTGGTGAGCTGGGACTGGAACGCCACCGCCTGCGCCGCATAGTCCTCGGTGTAGTAGGACGGCCAGCCGACCCCGGTCACCGGGTGGCGATAGCCGCTGCCCGCATGGATGCCGATCGGCAGGCCGTGGCGCCCGGCCGCCGCGTAGATCGGCCAGTACTGGCGGCGGCCGAGCGGCATGTCGCCCATCACCAGCAGCAGCACCTGGACGAAGCGGCGGTCGGCGGCGCAGCGATCGATCTCGTCGACCGCCATCTCGACGTTCTGCGCCGGCACCACGATCGAGGCGCGCAACCGCGGCTCGCGGTCGAGCCATTCGCGCGCCACCCAGTCGTTGACCGCGCGCGCGAACGCAGCCGCCATGTCCTCGCTGAACAGCAGCTGCACGCCGTACAGGCAGTTGCAGATCGCTCTCCGCGAGCCGAAGTGATCGAGCGCCTGGGCGCGCAGCTGGTCGAGGTCGCTGCCCGCCTTGCCGCCCTTGCGGCGAAAGTCCGGTCGCGACGTGATCGGCGCATTGTCCGGATAGGCGAGCGAGCTCAGGTCGTGGACGCCGCGCTGCACGACGGCCTCGCGCCAGTGATCGTCGAGATACGGCAGCAGCGCGCTCAGCCCCGGCACCACGGGGTGGATGTCACAGTCGATGCTGCCCGACGCAACCGCGCTCATGCCCGCACGCTCGAGGTTGACCGGCCGCAACCATAGCCGGTTTCGCCCGACCGGCAGCCATGCGCATCACGACGAGCCCGCATTCCGCCTTCGCATCGCCGAACGAGCTGGAGCGCCCGGTCCGGCCGGGCGGCGGTCGAGCGCGAGCCGGAGCCGGCCCGCTACTTGGCCGCCCCGGCGGGCGGCGGGGCTTCACCGTAGCTGTCGATCGTACGCACCACGCTCGAGATCGGACGTGCGGCGCTGCCGCCGCCCTTGATCTCCTGCGTCATCATGGCGTCGTACTGGGGCAGGGTCTTGAGCGTGTCCTTGGCCTTGATCTGCACGACCTTGTAGCCGCCGGCCTGGAGCTGGCGCAGCAGCTCGGGAAGCGCCTGGGCGGTGTGCGGCTGGAAGTCGTGCATCAGGATGATGCCCTTTCCGCGCTTCCTCAGCTTGCTCATCACCGAGTCGATGACCTGCTCCGGCTTGCGCAGCTTGAAGTCGAAGGAATCCATGTCGGTGGAGAAGATCGCGATGTTGCGCTCGGCCAGATAGGTCTGCATCTCGTTGGGCTGGCGCAGATAGGGGAAGCGGAAGAACGGCGACAGCCTGGCATCGCCGAGCGCCGCCTGCACGGCGCTGATGCCCTTCTCGATCTCGTCCTTGCCGGCCACGTTCTTCTTCGACAGATCCGCATGCGACCAGGTATGCGACCCGATCGTGTGCCCGGCCTCGGCCACCTGCTTGAGGATCTCCGGATGCCACAGCGCATGCTTGCCGATCGGGAAGAACAGGGCCTTGGTGCAGTGCGCCGCCAGCGCCGCGAGAACCGCCGGCGTGTTGTTCGGCCACGGCCCGTCGTCGAAGGTCAGCACCACCTCGTTGGCCTTGAGGAAGTCGTACGCCTTGAAGTGCTCGAACCCGAAGCCCGGCCCGCCGGTCGTGTCGATCTCGACTACGCGCGCGACGCCGAGCGCACTGGGATTGCCCGGACAGTCCGGTGCGGTCTCCGCCACGACGGGTCTTGACGGCGTCACCACGGCGGGCGGTTTCGCCGGGATCACCGCAGCGGGCGGCGCGACCGGCGCCGGGGCCGCCGCCGGAGGGGGCGTCGATGCCGCCAACCGGATCGGCTCGGCGACGACGACATCCGGCGCCGCGGGCGCCGACACATGGTCATCGCGCCACGACTTGTGCGCCGCCGCGAAGGTCACCAGCGAGGTCGTCGCCACCAGCACGCCGACCGCAGCCGCGCGCATTGCCGTCACACGCATCGTTGTCTCCTCTGCCGAGGCAGCCGGGCCGTTCGACCCTCGCGGGTGGATAGGCGCGAATTCCGGATAGAAGAAGGCAACCGGGCGCCAAGTCAAGGAATTGAGGCGCGCGCCCTCGTCCCGGCCGTCGAGACGCCTGCCCGGTAGGTCTGCGGTCGACCGCTCCCGCGGCCGCATCCGGCGCATTTACCTATGTTGCAAGATAAGCGATGTAAGTCGTCGGCCGGCGGCCCGCAGAGGGCGCTCGACAGCCGCCGGCAATGGAATACACTCGCGCCGCCGAGGTGCGCGGGCGGTGCCCGGATACGCGGGCGGTGCCCGGATACGATGAGAACGCGCGCCCGGCCTTCCTGGGACCCCGAGGAGACAGCCCGATGGCTGCAATGAAGACCCTGCACGTCCGCGTCGACCGCGACCGGTGCCAGGGCCACAACCGTTGCAAGGCGCTCGCCCCCGAGCTCTTCGAGCTCGACGAGCTCGGCATCGCGCGCGAAGCCGGCGACGGCACGGTGCCGCCCGGGCTCGAGGACAAGGCCTGGCTCGCCCGAGCCAACTGCCCGGAGCTCGCCGTCGAGGTCACCGAAGACCATACTCCACGTTAGACGCCCCGTTGGCTCTCCGTCGGGTCGATTTTCGCCGGGGCATCCGGGTCGGTACGGCCGCAGCGCCGTGGAAGGGAATTCTCATGAGCACGCGTCCGCCGGTGATCGACTGGTCCACCGATTTCGATCATCTCGATCCGCGCTGGGTCGAAAATCCCTATCCGATCTGGGAGGAGCTGCGGCGAACCTGCCCGGTGGCGCATACCGAGCGCTTCCAGGGGGTGTATTTTCCGGCGCGCTACGAGGACGTGCGCGCCATCGCGTATGATACCGAGCACTTTTCGTCGCGCCGCATCATCGTGCGCGAGCAGCCGCCGCCGCGTTTGCCGTCTCCGCCGATCACCTCCGATCCGCCCGAGCACCGGCCCGCCAAGACGGTGCTGCTGCCGGCCTTCACGCCGGACGCCATCAAGCGTCACGAGCCGCGGGCGCGGGAGATCTGTCGCGAGCTCATCGGGCGCTTCGCCGGACAGCGGGGTTGCGACGGTGCGGTGGATTTCGCCCAGGAGATCCCGGTGCGGGTGATCGCCCACATGCTCGGCATCCCGGAGACCGAGGGCGCGCGCTTCCGCAAATGGATCTACGAGATCCTCGAGCTCGGCATCACCGACATCTCCGCGGTGCAGCGCGCCGCCGGCGAGATGAACGCGTACTTTGCCGACGTCATCGCGCAGCGCCGCGCCGCGCCACGCGATGACCTCGTGAGCTATCTGATCGGCGCGACCATCGAAGGCGAGCCGCTCGCCGAGAGCCACATCCTCGGCACGCTGCGCCTGCTGCTGATTGCCGGCATCGACACGACGTGGAGCGCGATCGGCTCCTGCCTGTGGCACCTGGCGCGCAACCCGGAGGACCGCCGCCGGCTGGCGGCCGAGCCCGCCCTGATACCGTCCGCGGTCGAGGAATTTCTTCGCGCCTATGCGCCGGTGACAATGGCGCGCGAGGTCGTCAAGGACACCGAGATCGGCGGCTGCTCCTTCAAGGAAGGCCAGATGGTGCTGTTGTCGTTCCCGTCGGCCAATCGCGATCCCGCCATGTTCACGGATGCCGACCGGATCGTCATCGATCGGACCATGAATCGGCATATCGCGTTCGGCGTCGGCATCCATCGCTGCATCGGCTCGAACCTGGCCCGCATGGAGATCGCGGTCGCGCTCGGGGAATGGCTGGCGAGGATCCCCGAGTTCAGTCTCGATCCGAGCGTGCCGATGAAGTGGTCGGAGGGCACCGTGCGCGGCCCGCGCCTGCTCCCGATCCTGTTCGGCTGACGGCGCGGCCAACGCGGCCGCCGGTTCTGTCCCGGCGGCCGAGCGGCGGCGCATCACACGGCGGCTTTGGGGGTGACGATCCCGCAGTGCTTTTCGTCGGCGCACCGCGGGTGCAACGGATCGGCAGCGCAGATCGGTCGGTCGGGCTCGACCGGCTACGGCGCCAATGCCCCGGCTGTGACCCGCGAGGCGCGTTGGACGGCGCGGAATGTCAGGAGACCGCCGAGCGCCACCAGCAGCATCGCGGCGGCGAACAGGAGCGGGGCGGCGGAGTTGCGCGTGATGTCGCGGGCTCCGCCGGCAAAGCCCGGCAGGATCGCCATCCAGACGTAGAACACCGTGTAGAATATCCCCATCCCGGACGCCCGCGCCTCGGGGCGCAGCGCCTCGGCCGGAAGCGCCAGGATCAGGGCGCCCGGCAAGCCGACGACGAGCACCAGGCAGACGAACGCCGGCACCGTGGCGCGCGTCGACGCGAAGGCGGCGATCGCCGCGGCGCCGACCAGAAATCCACCGATCATGAACAGGTTCGGCATGTTCAACCGTGCGGCCACAATTCCGCTGATCGGGATCGATGCGAGGAGCGACCAGCTGATCAGGCTGGTCAGCGAGCTGGCTTCCGCCAGCGAGAAGCCAAGGGTGGCCAGGTACTCCGGCGCGAAGCTGACGAACGCGATATAGGCGGCATTGTAGGTGCCCCAGATCAGCCCGGCGGTCGATACCAGCAGCCATTCGCCTCCGGTGAGCCGGATCGCCAGGGTGCGGACGCCGGTCGGCGCGAGCCCTGGCGGATCACGGTAGAGGAACGCGAACAGCGCCAGGAACACCAGCACGGCACCGGCGGTCGCGTACATCACCGCCGCCCATCCGGCGGCGGTGGCCAGGGGAACGAACGCGATCAGGCCAAGACCGATGCCGAGCGGCCAGCTCACGACCAGCAGCGCCATCGCGGTCACGATCTCGCGGCCCCCGAACCAGTCGGCGACGATCCGGGTGAGCATGACGTTCAACAGAACCGAGCCGATGCCGCTGACCAATCGGCCGGCCGCGAAGCCGGCCACGGACGAGGCCGAGCCCGTCACGACGCCGCCGAGCGCCATCAGCGCCAGGCCCGCGATCACGGCATGCTTGGAGCCGAAGCGCTGGCCGATGAGGCCTCCCGGCAGCGACATCACGACGCCCGGCAACATGTAGAGCCCGATCAGGGCGCCGAGCTCGCCATGGTCGAGCGCGAACAATCCGACGAGATCCGGCCCGAGCGAGCCGACCGTCTGGAACTGCAGCGCCATCGTGGTGCGAGCGAGAAAGATCACCACAAGAATCAGCCAGCGATTGTCGTTCATCGACACGACACCTGACAGGACCGGGCCGCATCGCGTGAAAAAATGCAGGCCCGGACTCGCCCCATTCAAGCCATAGTACGGATCGGCTGCATAACGCCAGATTGACAGGCCGCGGCGCTGCCCCCTAGAAACCGCGCAGCTCATTCTCACGCGGTGCGCCGCGACGCCCGAGGCCGTGTCATGAAAGTCCGCAACTCGCTGAAATCATTGCGCTCTCGCCATCGCGACAACCGGCTGGTGCGGCGCAAGGGGCGGGTCTACGTCATCAACAAGACCCAGCGGCGGTTCAAGGCGCGCCAGGGTTGAGGCTGCGGGCTGGTCCCTCAGGCGGATCGCTCTTGGCTCACGCGCCTTTGACGCCGGAGCGCTTGCGGCCCGACACCGGGCCTCTACACTCCTGATCATGCGCTCACGAACCCCGGCATTGAGTCTTTTGCTGGCCCTGGTGATCGGGGTCCTCGGCTATCCGGTCGGCCGTGCCGCCGCAGAGGCGGCGCCGCTTGCGGAACCGCCCGACAAGTTGCCGAAGAGTCGGGCCGACCAGGGCCGAAGCATCGATTTTCTGTTCGAGGCGCTGAAGGCCGCGCCCGACGACGACAGCGCCAAGCTGGTCGAAAATCGCATCTGGGCCCTGTGGTTCGCGTCCGGCAGCGACACCGCCGATCTCCTCATGAGCCGGGTCAAGACGGCGACCGACGCCAAGGAGCTCGATCTCGCGATCGAGCTCCTCGACAGGATCGTGGCCTTCAAGCCCGATTACGTGGAGGCCTGGAATCGCCGGGCAACCGTCTATTTCATGAAAAAGGACTATGGCCGCTCGATCGCCGACATTGCTCAGGTGCTGTCCCGCGAGCCGCGGCATTTCGGGGCGCTCACCGGGCTCGGCACCATCCTCCAGGAGCTCGGTGACGACCGGCACGCGCTCGAGGTCTACCGTCGGGCGCTGGCGGTCCATCCGCGATTGCAGAAGGTCCCGGATATCATCAAGACCCTGAGCGAAAAGGTCGAAGGCCGCGACATCTGACCGCGCGGGACAGTGGCGTTGCGTCTCCCGTGCACCGGTCGAAAGTGCGGCGGTCCGCACGCATGATTCTCGTCATGGCGGCCATCGTGCTGGTGGCTGCGGGTGCGCTCGCGATTGCGACAGCGCTCGGATCGCGCGCGATCGAGCGGCGCCATCCGCCGGGAGGCATCTTCGTCGAGGTATCGGGCGGCCGGCTGCACCTGGTGGATCTCCACCCGCCATCGGGAGCCGATGCGGACGGTCCGCCGGTCGTCCTGCTTCACGGCGCGAGCGGCAGCCTCGAGGACATGCGGATGGCCCTCGGCGATGAGCTCGGCCGCGCGTACCGGGTGATCCTGGTCGACCGCCCGGGCCATGGCTGGAGCGATCGCGGCGGCGGCACCGGCGCCGAGCCGGCCCGCCAGGCAGGCCTCATTGTCGAGGCGCTCGATCGGCTCGGCATCGGCAAGGCGATCTTCGTCGGGCACTCGTGGTCGGGGGCGCTGGTCACGGCCTTGGCGCTGGCCTATCCGCAGCGGACCTGCGGCCTCATCCTGCTCGCTCCAGTGACCCATCCGTGGCCGGGCCGGGTATCTTGGTACTACGATGCGGCGGCAGCGCCTGTGGTCGGAGAGCTGCTGGTGCGCACGCTGGTCATGCCGGTCGGCTGGCTGCTGCTCGAGTCCGCGGCAGAGCGGGTGTTCGCGCCGCAGTCGGCACCTGTGGACTACGTCGAGCGCGCAGGCATCGGGTTGCTGCTGCGGCCGGCGGAGTTCCGCGCCAACGCGCGCGACGTGGCCGGGCTGAAGGCCTTCGTCGCCGCCCAGTCACCACGTTATCGGCAGATCGCCGCGCCGGTGACGATCATCACCGGCGACAGCGACAGGACCGTGTCGCCGACCATCCACTCGCGCGCCCTCGCAGAGGCGGTGCCGCACGCGAGGCTGATCATCCTGCCCGGCGTCGGCCACATGCCGCACCACGCTGCGCCCGACACCGTCGCGGCCGAGGTCGACCGCATGGCGGGCCAATGCCGGACGCGCCTGCCGGCGGCGGATTGAGCACGTTCATCGGGCCTGGGGTGCCGGTTGCAACGACGACGGCCCGTTCGACCGGCCGCCGGGCTGCACCGGAATCAATGGCGCATACTGCTGCAGGGGGCGCGCCGGCGATTGCTCACCCGATTCGGTGAGCTGCACCGTCCACGACCGCTGCTCCCCGGTATCGACCTCGAAGAAACCTGTGCGATCGTAACCGCGGGCGAGGCAGTCCTCGATGCCGCGGATCGTGAACTCCTTGTCGCGGGTGCACATGTAGGCCTTGCCGGACCATTCCCCGCCACGGTCGTAGTCGACCGCATAGATGTAGTAGAACCGGGCGACCAGCGCCCCCTTGAGCAAGGTATCGCAGCTGCGGGCGGCCAGCGTCCACCAGCCCTCGGTTGTCCAGCCGTCGCCGTCCTTGTAGCCGAGCGAGATGCCGACCCGGCTCCCCGTGTTGTTGCATAGTCGAAAGTCCGCCCTCGCCGGGACTGTCGCGGCAAGCAGAGTCGCCGCTGCCGCGGTGGCCAGCATTATCCGGCGCATCCGGCGCGACCTTGCGGAGGAGCAGGTGCGGGGCAATCGAGGGTGCGCGGACATGGGGCGGAGATCAGCGATGATGCGAGGCGATCCCACCATGATCCGAACTGATTGATGATCCGTGCTGGTCGACCGATGGGGCCGGGATTTCGCGCAAGCGCCTGTCGCGTGTCAACGAGAATGGCGCGGAGGTCGTTGACACGAGCACGGCTGGGTCTGCGGACCGCAAGATTGCCGAGCCGAGCGAAAAACCCCGTTAAATCATTATCTTCGACAAACACGGCGGGATCGAGGCCGTGCGCCCGGGCGGGTTCGGCGGGATCTCGCCGACACCGCGGCAACCGGCCGGGCGGCGTCCTTCTTCGCCGGGTCGGCCTTAGGGGGCGGCGGGAGGCGGGGGCGGCGGCTTGCCCTGCCGGCGAGGGCGACGCGATGCGTCGCCAGGGCAAGCCCGCACGGCAGCCGGCTTTGTCGCTCCGCCCTATGGCAAGATCGCGAGCTCGTCACTATCCTCAGCGACAGGATGTCGGCGTTCCATCGGCGGTGGTTCTCACCGTGCATGGATGCCCGGCCGATCCGTCAACCGAGGACCTGCCATGGCGCCCGACGACTCGACCCGCACCGCGCTCGAAGCCGCCGTGTTCCGGCGCCTCGTCGAACATTTGCGCTCGCGCACCGACGTGCAGAACATCGACCTGATGAATCTCGCGGGGTTCTGTCGCAACTGTCTCTCCAACTGGATGAAGGAGGCCGCCGATGCGACGGGGGTGGCGATGACCAGGGACGAGAGCCGCGAGGCCGTCTATGGGATGCCGTACGACGAGTGGAAGGCGAAATATCAGCGCGACGCCTCGCCGGAAGGCCGCGCCGCATTCGAAAAGACCGCCCACAAGCACTGACGCCCTGTGGATGACGCTCGGTACGGCTTGACGCCGGGCGCCTGGGTTCCGAAACCTCCGGTCCCCATCGAGGTTTCGGGAGTACACGATGTCGGCCACCCGCGTAGCCAAGGATCAGCTCAAGGCTTTTGTCGAGCGTATCGAGCGGCTCGAGGAGGAGAAGAAGGTCATCGCCGACGACATCAAGGATGTCTATGCCGAGGCCAAGGCGAACGGATATGACACCAAGGCGTTGCGCACGGTGGTGCGCCTGCGCAAGCAGGACAGCGATGAGCGCAAGGAGCAGGAGGCGATCCTCGACACCTACCTGCAGGCGCTCGGAATGCTGAGCTAGTGCGCTTTCCCAGCGGAAAGCGCACCAGCGTTGATGTTTGCCGCATTTCCTATCGGAAAACCGGCATCCACTTTTACGGGAAATGCTCTAATTCAATCCCGCGGTGCGTGTCGCGAACGTGATGGTGGGCACGAAGGCCACCGCGGGTCCTTCGAAATATTCCGGTGACAGGCCCGAATAGGGATCGACCGTAAACACCATCGCGACCGCCGACGCCGGCTTGCGCATCAACGGCGCCAGGCTGCGATAGTCGGGGGAACCCAGCAGCGCCACGCGCATCGAATAGTACGCGCTCGGCGCCATCACGACCCCGCGCAGCCACGGGTCCTGAATGCGCGGCGCCGACTTCTGGATCGACGAGGAGCTGTCGGACGGCGCCGGCACGACGGCGGCGGGTCGGGCCGGGCGAATCGGCTCGACGCGAGGGACATCGACCACCGACGACAGGGAGCGGGTGCGCGGCTCCGGCGGAGGCACGGTCGCGTAGGCGAGCGCGATCTCGGTCGGAACGCGATCGTTGCGCACGTTGTTGGGCCAGTCACCGAGGCTCGCGGTGGTCTCCGGCGCGGCACCGGTGAGGTCGGCTTTCGGCCGCGGCGGCTCCTCCGAGGTCGCGCGCCCCTGCGGGCCGGCGATCCAGACGAAACGCGCGTTCGCGGTGCCGATCGCGCCCGGCGCGGCCACAGCCTTGGCCTCGACGATCTTGGCCTCGACGATCTTGGGCTCGACCAACTTGGCCTCTACGAACTTGGGCTCTACGAACTTGGCCTCTACGAACTTGGCCTCCACGATCGGGGCGGCTTGCGGCGCAGGCGTCACCTCGCCGCGCCAATCGACCCGTGACCTGACGATATCGGCCGGGCTCGGCGTGAGCGTCGAGGCCGAAGCCAATGCCACCCGGGCCGGTCGGGTCGGCGGCATCGGGACCGTGGACGCGACATGTGCCGGCGTGGCCGCTGCCTCGTGGGCCATTGCGGTCGGCGTGGAAGAGGCCTCTGCCTCCTCGTCCTCGTCTTCGCCGAAGCCGAACAGCTTGGCGAGGAAATTGCGCTTGGGCTTCTGCGTCTCGCTTGCCGCCCCGTCATTGTCGGTCGCCGGCTTGCCGCTGCGCGACGCGAGCCGGATCGTGCGGTGGTCGTGCAACACGCGGGCGAGCTGCGCTTCCGGCATCCGCGGCCAGTGGCGAACATTGCCGGTATCCAGATGGATGAAGGGGGAGCCGGAGGTCGGATAATAGCCGACGCCGCCGCGCTGCAGCCGCAGTCCGGCGTAGCGCTGCTCTTCGAGAGAAACCCCCGGAATGTAGAAGTCCGTGGCCCGTCCGAGGGTGTGCTGGCTGAACTGCGCGACGCCGCTCGAACGGCGGCGCAACATCGCGTTGGTGGAGGGTGAGCGGTAGCCGCAGACGATCTGGATCGGCTCCTTGCCGCCGACCTCCCGGTACACTTCCCAGATCACGTCGAGCAGATGGGGATCCATCCGGGTTTTTTCCTGCCGCCGCCAGTCGCGCAGGAACCAGTTGATCTTGTCCAGGGCCTCGTCGTCGTATTTGCCGTTGCGCTTGAAGGTGATGTCGATGTCCTCGCCGGTGTGCATGTGGTGCATCACCAGCGATCGCGTCTCGCCGTCCGCGGCGGCGGTCTGCAGGCTCTGACAGCCGAATGCGATGAAGACAGCGGCAAGGCCGGCGCGCGTGATGGGGCGCGTGGCACAAGACGATAAGACGGCAGTCCGCGCAGCACGAATCGACAAGTGCGATCTTCCCCAGAAGACGTCGCTCTACTCGCCTGCAGTCCCCACCGCAGGCTAAGGGCTAACGCAGTCTTACCGGGATCGGTTAACGCGGACTTAAGCGCCCCCCGTCCCCCATGGAGGAGGACGCTAAGTACAGAGTGTGGCGAAAACGTGCCGACGCACCCCAATGCTTCAGGGGCTGTGGTTAACGCGCCCTGATGGGTGCGCCGGGCCGATAGACGTTGGCGGCCTGCGGTGGGCCTGCGAACAGCCGCTGGAAGAACGACATGCCACCGAACGGATTCGGCGGAGCCAACCTCACCGCCTGATGGCGGGTGGTGCTCGTCCGCTCGACCGCGATGTCGGCGACCCGGCGCTCGTCGCCCTTGAGGATGGACAGGAGCCGAGCGTCGCGGCCGTAGATGTCCTCGCGGATCTGCAGCTTGTCATTGTCGTCGACGAACGCCGTCTGATAGGTCAGATGCACCGGGATCGGGGTCACGAAGTCGATGTTCTGCTCGGCGGTGCCGAACATGCGGTGCAGCCGCTCCGCCGTGTAGCCATCCTTCGGCGAGGCGATCGAGAGCAGGACCTCTCCATACTTCAGCGGATTCTCCACCCGCATGCAGCCATGGCTGAATGCACGTCTTTCCTGCGCGAACAGGCTCTTGTCGGGCGTGTCGTGCTGGTAGACCAAAAACTTGTTGGGGAAGTTGAAGCGGATGCGCCCGAGCGCATTGCGGTCGCCGGGCGGCTGATAGACGTGCACGGTGCCGTCGCGATTGTAGTCGACCTTGAGCCCGATGCGCTCGAGCGCGGTCGGATCCTGCTGAAGCGCCGGCAGATACTCGTTCTGTACGATCGAAGGCGGGACGTTCCAGGTCGGGTTGACGGTGATGAACCGCATCGGCTCGCTGAGCAGGGGCGTCGGCATCGACGGCTTGCCGACCACGACCTTGGTGCGCCAGGCGAGGCTGCCGTGATTGAGCACCCGCAGCGTGAACTCGGGAAGATTGACCATCACGTAGGCCTTGCCGAGGTCGCGCGGCAGCCAGCGCCAGCGTTCCATGTTGGCAATGATGATGTCGGCGTCGTGGTCGCGGCGGGGCCCGTTCAGCGCCTCGAC
>JBEKZK010000170.1:0-8116 GCA_049509935.1 Xanthobacteraceae bacterium
GATGGAGCGAAGCGAAATCCGGGAGCGGCACGGCCGAGCTCCCTCTCCCTATTTGGCCCCCCCGCCGGACCCCGCCGGGGAGAGGGTGGACGCCGAATTTGTTGCACGGATATGGGCCAAACAATAACGTTAATCCGGCCTATCAGCTCCTCCACCGGTCGAGCAGGAATGCCAGCGCGCTCACCGCGATGCTGAGCGAGATCAGGATCAGGCCGAGGCCGAGCGCCAGCGCCAGCTCGCCCTTGCTGGTCTCGAGCGCGATCGCGGTGGTCATGGTGCGGGTGCTGCCGGCGATATTGCCGCCGACTACGATGATGGCGCCGACCTCCGCGATCGCCCGTCCGAACGCGGCGAGGAACGCGGTCAGCAATGCACTTCGGCCGATGAGGAGCAGCTCGCGGACGGCACGCGGCAACGAGGCACCGTCGACGCGCAGGACCTCGCCGAAATCCGCCCACAGCATGGCGGTCGCCCGGTGCACGAGCGCCATCACGATCGGGGTGGTCAAGACAGTCTGTGCGATGACCATCGCGGCCGGCGTGAACAGCAGGCCGAGGGAGCCGAGCGGGCCGGAGCGCGACAGCAGCAGATAGACGATCAGCCCGACGACCACCGGCGGCAGGCCGAGCAGCGCGTTGACCAGGACGACGAGAGCCTGCCGTCCGGCGAAGCGCGTCACCGCCAGCAGTGCGCCGAGCGGCGCCCCGACGATCAGCGCGATCACGGTCGCGGTCAGGCTGACCCGCAGGGACAGCCCGACGATGCCGACGAGCGTTGGATCGAGGCCGGCGATCAGACGAGCGGCGACCAGGAAGGATTGGCCGAGATCAAGCATTTTCCGTGTCACCCGCCGGGCGGCTGGTCATGCGGCTCAGCAATCGCGCGGGCGGTCGCGATGTCGACGAGGTGGGATCCGAAACGTCCGGGCAGATCGTGCGCGGCCTGCGGGCGCGCCAGCAACCGCAGCGCCACGATGAGCTCGGGGATGACGCTCGGCCAGTCGAGCCGCACCGGCGTCAGCTCCTCGACGCTGCCCGCATAGGGTCCGCGACCGGTCGCGAGCCGCCGGCACTCGCGCCAGATGTCGCGCCGCGACCCTCCGGCGAGCGCGCAGCCGAGCAGCGCCTGGAGGCCCTGATGGCTGCGGGTGCCGGCGCGGCCTTCCGCCACGCCGGCGGGATCCGCGCCGAGCGACACGCGCACCAGCAGATCGGCGAGATCGTTGCCGGACAATAGGGCGCTCATCGGCTCGACCAGCCGCGGATTGCAGTCGATGTAGAGCGGGACGTCCAGCCCGTCGGAGGGAATGATGTAATCCACCGACAGCGCGCCGTGCCAGGCGAGCCGCTCGCCGATGCGCGCCAGGTGGGCGCGCACGACGGGACGGTGGATGCTCTGCTTGATGGCATCGCCGCCGCCGGCGCCGCGCGCCACCTGGCGGCAGGCATGGATCGCCACCAGGCGGCCGCGGCAGAACACACCTTGTGCGTGCTCGACGGCGCCCTCGACGAACATCTGGACCAGCACCTCGTCGGCGAACGCATCGGCGCCGGCAAGCGCTTCGGCGGCCGCTCGCAGCTCCTGCCGGTCGCGGACCGTCCAGACACCGCGGCTGGCAGTCCCGATCGACGTCTTGACCACCACGGGGAACTGCTCGACTGCGAGCAATTCCCCGGCATCGGCGACGATGCGGGTCTCCGGCTGCGCCAGGCCGAGCTCGGACAGCAGGCGCCCGAACGACGCCTTGCGGTGCGCGGTGCGGTAGCTTTCGAAGCTCGGCAGCGCGATCGCCACGTAGGGCTCGAGTCGCTCGCGCTCGCGGGCGAACAAAAACCCCTGCTCGTGGATCGGCAGCAGCACGTCGAAGTGCCGGCGGCTGATCAGCGCCAGGACGAAGCCGAGATAGCCGTGGGGGTCGGCGCGCAGCCCCGGACAGCGGTGGAATTTGCTCACCAGCCGGGAGAACCGCGTCAGGCAGAACGGATCCGGATCGCACACCTCGACCGTATGGCCGGCGAGCGCCAGCGCGGTGACCGCCTCGCGCGCCGACGTGCTCGATCCCTCGGAGAGCAGGACCCGGATGCGGCGTCCCGGCTGCGCCCGCATCACTCGCCCGCGGGCTGCATGCCGGCGGCGCGGATGCGGTCGCGGATCGCGGGATCGCGCAGGGCCGCCAGGAACGCCCGCACGGCGGGACGCGCCCGCCTGCTCTCCAGCAGCAGGAAATCGTAGTGCTCGGGCGACAGCGGCACGAATCCGAGACCGTAGAGGCGGGCGACCGGCTCGATGGCGACGCCCCAGTCGGCGCGCCCCTGGACAACCGCGGCGGCGACCGCGTTGTGCGAGCGCGGCTGGTTGCCGTAGCCGGCCGGCCGCGCCCGGCCGAGCAGGCGATCGATGAGGACGCGGGTGCCGGCGCCGGCATTGCGGTTCACCATCAGGCAATCGGGATCGGCGAGCGCCGCCGCCACCGCCTGCTCGGCGGTGCGGCCGGCAAAGCGCGCATCGCCGGGCCGGAACACGACGCCCTGCATGCGCCGCCAGCCCGGCACCAGCGTGAGCCCGGGTGCCTGCAGGTGGGCGTTGTAGCGGCCGGTCGCCGGGTCGAGCAGATGCACCGGGGCGAGATCGCATTCGCCGCGCCGCGCGGCGGCGACGCCGCCGAGGCTGCCGACGGGTATCGAGCGCGCCGAAAAGCCCTGGTCGGCCAGCGCGCCGAGCACCACGTCGAGGGCGACGCAGTGGCTGCCGACGATCACCAGATCGGGGGCGCGGGCGTCGCCGAGCAGCGTGACCCGTGCGAGCGTGCCGGCATCGATGACGGTGGCGAGCGCATCGACCTGCACGAAGCCGTCGGCCTGGGAGAACGCCGTGACGGCGCCCGAGCCCTTGGCGGACGGAAACGCGATCGGCCCGCCGTCGCCCTCGACCAGGGCGACGAGCACAAATTCCTGGCGGCCGAGCTCGGAGGCGATGCGGACCGGAATGGCGGCCTCGACGGTGCGCGCCGCTTCCGCCGGCAGGCCCGCGAAGGCGCGGATCACCGGGGCGACGAAGGCGTGAAAGGTGAAGATCGCCGAGGTCGGGAAACCGGGCAGCACCACGATCGGCTTGCGGCCGGCCACCGCGAGGCAGAGCGGCTTGCCGGGCTTCAGCGCGACGCCGTGGACCAGGATGCCGGGTGCGCCCAGGCGCGAGACGATGCGGTGCGAGAGATCGCCGGCGCCCTTCGAGGTGCCGCCGCTGAGCACCACCATGTCGCAGTCCGCGAGCGCGTCTCGGACCGCGGCCTCCAGCGCCGCCTCGTCGTCCGGGAATGCGCCGAGCGGCACCGGGTCGCCACCGGTCTCCGTGAGGGCGGCGGCGAGGATCGCACCGTTGCTGTCGTAGACCGCGCCCGGACGCAGCGGCTGCCCGGGCCCGACCAGCTCGTCGCCGGTCGACAGCACGGCCACGCGCGGCCGGCGCACCACCTCGATGGCGGCAAGCCCGCACGCCGCCAGCATGCCGATCTCGCGCGAGCCGATGCGGACGCCGCGGCGCAGCAGGGTCTCGCCGCGGGCGATGTCGGAGCCGGCGTAGGAGATGAACTGGCCGGGCGCCACGGCGCGGCGGACGTCGATCGCCGGGCCGTCGACCGTCTCGACCAGATCGGTGTGCTCGATCATCACCACGGCGTCGGCGCCGCGCGGGATCACGCCGCCGGTGGCGATCGCGCTGGTGCGGCCCGGCGCGACCGCGAGCGTCGGCGCACGGCCGCAGACCAGGACCTCGGCGTTGAGCCGCAGCCGCCGCGGCCCGGCGTCGGTCGCGCCCACGGTATCGGCGGCACGCACCGCGAAGCCGTCGACATTGGCGCGATCGAACGGCGGCGCATCGTTCGGCGCCGGCACGTCGCGGGCGAGCACTCGCCCGAGCGCGGCTGCCAGCGTCACCGCCTCGGGCGGCAGCGGCACCAGATCGAGATGCCGATGGAAGCGGGCGCGCGCCTCGTCGGGCGGGACGACCTCGAGAAACTGCTCCTGGCGCGCGGCGAGCCGCACCGCGTCGAGCAGCTCCGTTGCCACGGGCCGGCGGTCTTGCTGGTTCTGGCTCATGGCAGTGGCCGCATCTCCACGACGCTCCCGGACGCATATCCCTCGCTGGTTCCCGGGACCACTACATAACCATCGGCCTGGGTGATTGCCTGCAGCGGAAAATGCTCGGCGGCGATCGGCTCGATGCCCTGCGGGCCGCGGCGCACCAGGACGAGCTCGGCCATGCCGACCGTCGACACGATCTTGCGGGCGAGGACGGCCCGGCCGGCCGGCGCTTCCGCGCCGCCGGTGAGCCGCGCCAGCAGGCGGCGGCCCACCAGCAGATAGACCGCAAGCGCCGCGTCGTGGCGGCCCGGCAGCAGCAGCACCGGCCGGGCGCCGACCGATCCAATGGCCGCGTCGGCGCCGGGTCGCAGACCGACGCCATGGATCGCGACCGCGCCGACCCGGGCCAGGGTTTCCACCGCGAACTCGCGACAGCCCATGCCGACGCCGCCGACGACGATCACCGCATCGGCACCGTCCGCTGCCAGCGCCTCGGCGAGCAGATGGTCCTCCAGAAGGTCGTCATCGGGCTCCCGCGGACGCCCGCAGACAGCACCTCCATCGGCCTCGATGGCGCGACGGAACAGCGGGATCCGGGAGCCGTCCGCATCGTGCCGCACGCTCGCCGCGACGAGGCGCACCCGCGGCAACCTCGCCATCACCTCGATCACGCCGAGTGCGCCGAACGCCGCGATGTCCACCGCGCGGACGGCCTGGCCGGCGTGGCGCAGCGGCGCTCCAGGGCCGCCGTCGGCGCCAGCCGCAAGCACGCCTTCGCCGGCGACGACCGGCGCGACCGCCTCCGCGATGCCGGCGCCGATCGCGACCGCGTCGGGCGGCATGACCGCATCGGTGCCCGCCGGCAGCGACCAGCCGGCCTCGACCCACTCCGGGGCCGGCCGCAACAGGACCGGCGCATACGGGCCGGCGTCGGCCACCAGATCCGAGCTCACCGCCCAGCCGTCGCGCAGCGCCAGCGGACAGTGCGGCGCCGCCTGCGCGATCGTCACGTCGGCGGCGAGCACGCGCCCGAGCGCCGTCTCCACCCGCAGCGCGCGCGGCGAAACCGGCTGCGCCAGCGCATCTACCGCGGCAAGAGCCGCATCGAGCGGCGTCAACCGCGTCACACGTTGATGGGGCTCCGCCGGCTCGACCATGGGGCCTCTGTGCCGAACCGGGCACTGTGCGGTCAAGGGAGTGTAAAGATATATCTTTAGATCGGTCTTGTGCTGTGGCGCGGATTGAGCTATCTAAAGATATATCTTTCAACAACGGAGACGAGCATGTTCGGAATGAGACACTGGTCCCCCGGCGAGGGGAAATGGGCCGTGGGCCGCCACGGGCGGGGCCGTCACGGCGGCTGGGGCGGCAAGCACGACATGGCGGGCGGCGACATGATGCGCGCCGGCCGCATGCTGGCGCAGGGCGACCTCAAGCTGCTGGCGCTGGCGCTGATCGCCGAGCAGCCGCGCCACGGCTACGAGATCATCAAGGTCCTCGAGGAGAAGACCGCAGGCTGGTACAGCCCGAGCCCGGGGATCATCTATCCGACGCTGACCTTCCTGGAGGAAGCCGGCTACGTCACGGCCGAGATGGAGGGCGCCAAGAAGCGCTACACCATCACCGGCGAGGGCCGCGCCTATCTCGAGGAGAACCGCGATTTCGTCGACACGATGCTCGAGCGCCTCGCCCGGCTGGGCGAGCGGGTGGCGCGGTGGCGGCGGCGGCGCGAGCGCGACGGCGACGACGATCGAGGGCCGTCGGTGTCGCGGCTGGTGGACGCTGCGATCGACAACCTGCGCGATGTTGCGGCCGAGCGGCTGAAGGCCGATCCGGAGGCCGAGGCGAGGCTGGTCGAGATTCTGGCGCGGGCGGCGGCGGAGCTGCGGCGGAATTCGTAGGCATGTTGTAGCCCGGATGGAGCGCAGCGAAATCCGGGTACGGCGTGTCAGTTGCGACGGAAAGGCTCCCCCCGGATTTCGCTTGGCTCCATCCGGGCTACGGTGGACCGTCAGATGACTCCCGCCTGGCGCAGCGACGCGATCGTCGCGGCATCGTAACCGAGCTCGGCCATGATGCGGTCAGTATGCTCGCCGAGCGTCGGCGGGCGGCGGTGGATGGCGCCGGGGGTCTCCGACAGCCAGACCGGCACCTTGGCGAGCGGGGCCGGCCGCGCCATGCCGGGAAACGCGGTCGGCTGGAAGAAGCCCATCTGGTTGATGTGGGGGTCGTCGAGGGTCTGCTGGGGTTTGAGCACCGGGCCGGCCGGGATCCTGGCCTTGCCGAGGATCTCCAAGGCTTCGGCGGTGGTGCGCTCGACGCACCAGCGCGCCATGCGCTCGCTGATCACCGCCCCGCTGTCGCCGCGCGAAATGTCGTCCTTGAAGCGCGGGTCGGTGAGCCAGTGCGGCTCGCCCATCAGGTCGGCCCAGCGCCGGTAGAGCGGGTTGCCGACCACCTGACACAGGATCCAGCCGTCGCGAGTGCGGAAGATGTCGACCGGCGCCGCGGTCTGCCCGCGGTTGCCGGTGGGCACGCGATCCCGGCTGATCACCGCCTGCTCGATCAGCAGGGCGTTCGACAGCGTCACCGCGGTGGCCAGCAGCGCCCCTTCGACCATCTGGCCCTTGCCGGTGTCGCGGCGGGCTATCAGCGCCACCATGGTGCCGAACGCGCAATGCAGCGCGGTGGAAAAATCGACCCATGGCACCTGGGCGCGGTACGGCTGGTCCTCGGTGCCGGTCATGTAGACGGCGCCCGACATGACCTGGCCGATGCCGTCGAAGCCGACCCGGTCGCTGTAGGGGCCGCCGCGGCCGTAGGCCGAGACGGTGGTGAGGATGATGTCGGGCTTGACCGCCTTGAGGCTGTCGTAGTCGAGCTTCATGGCGGCGAGCGTCTGCGGCGGCAGGTTGGCGACCACGACGTCGGCGGTGCCCACCAGCCGGCGCACGATCTCCTGGCCCTCGGGGCGCATCGGATCGAGCGTCATGCCGAGCTTGTTGCGGTTCATTTGCAGAAACAGCCCGCCCTCGCCGGTGGCGGCGACCGGCGCCTGGTAGCGGTCCTCGCTGCCGTCGCGTTTCTCGATGCGGATCACCTCGGCGCCGTGCTCGGCGAGCAGCGCCGCGCAATACGGTCCGGCGATGTAGCGGCCGAAATCGAGCACGCGAATGCCCGCCAGAACGCCCGCCATCGGTTCACGCCGCCGCGGGGCCGGCGTGGGCGGCGGCGGCCTCGGGCGTTACCGCCTCGGCGGCACCGCCGGAGCGGATCGCATCGTCGCGGCGCTTGCGGGCGAGCGCCGCCTCGCCGCCGCTGGTCGCGTGATAGAGATCCAGCGTCTCGAGCTCGTCCTCGCGCGGCGGCGCGATCGCCAGATCCGTGTAGGTCCAGCGATCCGGGGCCGCCAGCACCTCGTCGAGCGTGCGTTTGGCCCGGCGGTAGACGGTCCAATAGCCGCGCAGCTTGACCAGCGTCTCGCGGGCGATGCCCGCGTAGAAGGCGAGCGGGCTCTCGATCGGCAGGCCGCAGCGGCGATCGCGGCGGAACTTCAGCCGCAGCGCGCCGCCTTCCAGCGGATGCACGCCCTCGAAGGCGATCATCAAGGTGAACCACAGGATGGTCGACAGCGTGGTGCTCGGCCGGCCGCGCTTGTTGGCGGCGATCCGGCGCAGGATGGTGCGCAGATGCTCGGGCGTGTAGTAGGCCTGCCAGGCGGCGCGATAGGCCTCCTCCCATTCGGCGTCCGACATCCTGCCGTGGTGGGCGACGCGGTGGTTGAGGTCGTACTTGTTGATGTCGGGGTCCATCCACACGCCCTTCTGCGACAGGATCTTGTGATCCTCCGAGCCGGGCAGCGGGGTGAGGAAGAAGAACTCCAGGATGTCGAGCGGCAGCTCGCGCTTGATGATCTCGATGTCGCGCAGAATCGAATCCTTGGTGTCGCCGGGAAAGCCCAGGATGTAGCCCGCGTAGGTGATGGCGCCGGCCTCGCGCCACATCTGCAGCATGGTGCGGTACTCGGTGATCTT
>JBEKZK010000171.1:0-8115 GCA_049509935.1 Xanthobacteraceae bacterium
CTTCGGGATCGGCGCCGGATGGAACGCCGAGGAGATGGCCAATCACGGCACCGTATTCGAGACCCGGTTCAAGCTGATGCGCGAGCGCGTGCTGGCGATGAAGGAGATCTGGACGCAGGACAGGCCGAAATTCGCCGGCGAGCTCGTCCGCTTCGACGAGATGATGCAGTGGCCGAAGCCGGTACAGAAGCCGCATCCGCCGATCGTGGTCGGCGGCGCGTTTCCGCACGCGGCCAAACGGGCGATCGCCTATGGCGACGGCTGGATCCCGATCGGCGGCCGCAACCTTGACCCGCTGGAGGCGCTGCCGCAGTTCCACCGGATGGCGAAGGAGGCGGGGCGCGATCCCGCCTCGCTGTCGTTCGATCTGTTTGCGGCGCCGCGTGATCCCGAGATGCTGAAGCGCTACCGCGACGCCGGCGTCACCCGCGCGGTGCTGATGCTGCCGTCCAAGTCGCGCGACGAGGTGTTGCCGATGCTCGACCAGGGCGCCGCGCTGATGAAGGGAATGTGAGCGCATGACGCCCGGCAAATACCTGTTCGTCGCCAGCATGGACGTGGATCCCGCCAAGGAGGACTTGTTCAACGAGGTCTACGACACCGAGCACATTCCGAACCTGCTCGAGGTCCCGGGCGTGCGATCGGTTTGGCGACTCGTCGGCGAGCCCTTTGCGATGAGCATCGGCGGCGAGGAGAAGAAGGTCGCCCATGACGGACCGCGGTACAGCGCGCTCTACGAGATCGACGGCCCGCATGTGCTGGTGAGCCCCGAGTGGGCCAGGGCCGTGGAGCTCGGCCGCTGGCCGGGCGACGTCCGGCCGTTCACCCGCAACCGGCGGCACGCCCTCTATCGGGTCAGGTAGGTCGGCGACGTGTCATGAGGCCGCAGCGATCTATCGCGGCGGTGAGATTGGCCGTAGCATCGTGCCTGGATGGAACTCCTGGATTGCAGGGGTCGTTGTTCCGTCGAGGGCGGCAGCACGCGGCCCGGGCCAGCCATCGAGAGCCATTGCCAATGACCAGGGCGAGGTGGGTTCTAGTCGGTGCGGTTCTCGCCGCGCACGCCGCGAATGCCGGCGTTGAGACCGCGGTGAGCGAGCTCCCCGCAAACCCGCCGGCGCAATCGAGCGAGATCGACGTCAATCCATACGGCGACCCCATCTGGCAGTCACGGCCTGGCCGCGCCAGGCTGCAGCACGCCGTCAGGCGCCATCACGCCAAGCCGCGGCATGCCAAGCGCCTCCGTGCCCGGCCGCACGGCTACGCGGCGTCCACCGCATCGAGGCCGCGGCACCCGAAGCCCGCGACGATCGGGCACCCGCTGAACATCATCCCGCCCTCGGCCAGGGCGCATTGACACGACTGATGGCGTCGATGGCGTAGCGCGGATAGCGCCATCAGGGCGCTCTACGGCCGTCTTCTACGGGCTATGTCGATATCCGGGAACGGCCGTGCCGCATTCCCGGGGCGTTCCCGCATTCCGCTCCGCTTCATGCGGGCTACCGGCTCTACCGGCTCAGGCGCGCTTCTGATTGCCGGCCTCGGCGCACAAGGCGCAGGGCACGGCCGAGTGCCACCACGGGGAAATAATGTCGGTAGAGGTCGAAGCGCAGCATGAAGGCGCGCGACAACTCGGGTCCCTGTACGAGCCTCTGCCGCGGCATCCCGGCCTCGGCATTCAGACGCAAGGCGCGGCCGAGCGCCATCACGGGAAAATAGTGACGGTAGAGGTCGTAGCGCAGCATGAAGGCGCGCGACAGCTCGGGTCCCTGCATGAGCCTCTGCCGCAGCATCGGTGCGGTGAGCCTGATGCTCTGGCCGACGCCGTAGCCGGGAAATCCGGTGCCGGTATACTCCGCTTCGGCCCAGGTCCCGGCCGCCTGCCGCTCGACCAGGAACAGGCAGCCGCGGGCGATCGCCTCGCGATCCTGCGGACGGTTGACGGCAATGAGCGCCATCAGCGCCCAGGCCGTCTGCGACGCGGTCGTGCCGCCCCGCCCTGCCATGTCGGGGTCGATGTAGGAGGCGCAGCTTTCGCCCCAGCCGCCGTTCTCCTGCTGATGCCGGATCAGCCAGTCGCATGCGCGGCCGACATAGGGCTGGCTCATGTCCTCGCCGATCGCCGCCAGGGCCGGCAGCACGGCGCCCGTGCCGTAGATGTAGTTGACTCCCCAGCGCCCGAACCAGGCGCCGTCGTCCTCTTGCTCGCGTCTCAGCCAGTCGAGCGCCCGGACGATCGTCAGGTGCTCGCGGGAGATGCCGAGTTTGGCGAACGCCTCGACGACATGCGCGGTGACGTCGGCCGACGGCGGGTCGAGCGCCTCGCCGAAATCGCAGAACGGGATCTTGGTCAGGATCTTCTTGTCATTGTCCCTGTCGAAAGCGCCCCATCCCCCGCCCCGGCACTGCATCGCGATCAGCCAGTCGACCGCGCGCTCGATCGCGTCGCCGATGCCTCGGGCGCGCCACTTCGGGTCGTTGCGGAACGGCGACAGGGCGATCAGGGCGACGGCGGTATCGTCGATGTCCGGATAGAAATTGTTGGCATATTCGAATGCCCAGGCGCCTGGCCGCACATGCGGCAGCTTGACCGACCAGTCGCCGGGAACGCGGACCTGGCGGTCGAGCACCCACTGCACGGCCTTTTCGATCGCCTCCGGATGCTCCGCCGTCATTCCGGCATCGTCGATCGCCAGCACGGTCAGGATGGTGTCCCAGACCGGGCTGTTGGTGGCCTGGATCCAGGTGGCCTCGCCGCGGTCCACGCGCCAGCCCGGATCGTCGAGGGCGGCGAGGCCCTTGGCCATGACCGGATGGTCCAGCGCGTAACCTTCCGCGTGCAAGGCCATGAGGCCGTAGATCCAGGGCGGCTGGATGCCGCCCCAGCCACCGTCGGCGTCCTGGTGCCGGATCATCCATTCCCGCACGCGGGCAATGGCGGCTTCCCGGTGCAGCCGCAGGCCCAGCCGGTGCCCCAGGTTCTGCAGCGCGTGCAGCACCTTGTCGGTTGCGCGGAAGAACGCGTTCCAGGCCCCCGCTCCGGCCTTCACGGGCAGCTTGTAGTCGAAGGCGTCGCGTCCTTCCGGAAACAGCGCGTCGAGCCGGTTCTCGGGCGGCAGCGGGCGGCTGGGCCGTCGCGCCGACAGGATGGCGATCGGCATCAGGGTCGCTCGCGCCCATTGCGCGAAATGATAGATCGAGAGCGGGAACCACAGCGGCAGCCACACCACCTCGGGCGGCAGATTGGGCGTCTTCTCCCACGGCCACTCGCCGACGAGCGCCAGCCAGTAGCGGGTGAACACGCGGACGTGGCGCAGCCCGCCGCGGTCGGCAATCCATCGCCGCGCACGCGCGAGCGGCGGCTCGTCGTCGCGATGGCCCATGGAACGCAGCGCCGCATAGGCCTCGACGGTGGCATTGATGTCGCCGTTGGGCGCGCCGTGATAGATCTGCCAGGCCCCATCGGGACGCTGGGTTTCCAGAAGCGACTGTGCGAGGCGCGGGCGCAATGGATGGTCCTCGAGCCCGAGGAACCACAGCGCCAGGCACCACTGCGCCTCCATGCAGGCGTTGGATTCGGCGGGGCCGACCCAGTGCCCGTCCGGTTTCTGTCGCTCGATCAGCCAGTCCACCGCCGCCCGCATGGTCGACCGCAGCGCTGAAGCATAATTGCTGGCGCCCGCGGTCTCGGCCGTGGCTCCCGTCTGACGCATGATGGGTGGCTCCAAGGCTTACGTCCGCTCAAAGACGCCACCACAGCGCCGCACCGCGCCGGGCGTCAAGACTTTTGATCGGCCGCGCCAGCGGGCTGATCTGCAGGCGCCCTTTCAACCCGAAGCGCTGCACTCACGCCGCCCGCGCGCCCTCCACCTCGGCCGGTTTCGCGTCGAGCCCGGCCGCGATCGCGTCGGCGACCGTTTCCAACCACACGAACTCGAGCAGCTGCTTCACCTCCTCGGAAATGTCCTCGAGGTCCTTGCGATTGCGCGCCGGCAGCATGACCCGGCCGAGGCCGGCGCGGGCAGCCGCGGCGGTCTTCTCCTTGATGCCGCCGACCGGCAGCACCAGGCCGCGCAGGCTGATCTCGCCGGTCATCGCGGTGTCGCGTCGGATCGTCCGCCCGGTGAGCAGCGATACGAGCGCCATGAACATCGCCACGCCGGCGCTCGGCCCGTCCTTCGGGATGGCGCCCGCCGGCACGTGGATGTGGATGTCGCTCTTCTCGAACAGCGCCGGGTCGATGCCGATCGAGGCGGCGCGATTCTTGACCAGGCTGAGCGCTGCCTGTGCGCTCTCGCGCATCACGTCGCCGAGCTGGCCGGTGAGGATCAGCTTGCCGCCGCCGGGAATGCGCGTCGCCTCGACGAACAGGATGTCGCCGCCGACCGGCGTCCAGGCGAGCCCGGTGGCGACGCCGGGCACGCTCACCCGCATTGCCACCTCGTCCTCGATCTGCCGCGCTCCGAGGATCGCGGGAAGCTCGGGCAGGTCGATGCGCAGGTGCGCGGTCTCGCCTTCGGCGATGCGCACGGCGGCGTGGCGCAGCACCCGACCGATCTCGCGCTCGAGGTTGCGCACGCCCGCCTCGCGGGTGAAATGCCGGATGATCTCCCGCAACGCCTCGTCGGTGATGTCCACCTGCTCGGCCGTCAGTCCGTTGGCCTCCAGTTGCCGGCGCACCAGATAGCGCCGCGCGATCTGCAGCTTCTCGCTTTCGGTGTAGCCGGTGAGCGCAATGATCTCCATACGGTCGCGCAACGGGCCCGGAACGGTGTCGAGCACGTTGGCGGTGGTGATGAACACGACCCGACTCAGGTCGAACGGCACCGCCAGGTAATTGTCGCGAAAGCTGTTGTTCTGCTCGGGGTCGAGCACCTCGAGCAGCGCCGACGCCGGGTCGCCGTGGATGCCGGCGCCGAGCTTGTCGATCTCGTCGAGCATCATCACGCAATTGCGCGCGCCCGCCTTGCGGATCGCCTGAACGATGTTGCCGGGCAGGGCGCCGATATACGTCCGCCGATGGCCCCTGATCTCCGCCTCGTCGTGCACGCCGCCGAGGCTCACGCGCACGAACTTGCGTCCCATCGCACGGGCGATGGACTGGCCGAGCGAGGTCTTGCCCACCCCCGGCGGGCCGACGAAGCACAGGATCGGCGCCTTGCCGTGCGGCGCGAGCTTGCGCACCGCCAGATATTCGACGATGCGGCGCTTGATCTTCTCCAGGCCGAAATGATCCTCGTCGAGAGTGCGGCGCGCCTCGGCGATGTCGATCGGCTTTTCCTCCGGCAGCGCCCACGGCAGCTCGATCAGCCAGTCGAGATAGCTGCGCACCATGCTGTGCTCGGGCGAGGCCTCGGACATGCGCTCGAGCCGGCGCAGCTCCTTGCGCGCCTGCTCCTCCACCTCTTTCGGCATCTGCGCCTTGGTGATCGCCTCGTCGAGCTCCTTGATCTCGGCGCCCTTGCCGTCGCCCTCGCCGAGCTGACGCTGGATCGAAGCCATCTGCTCGCGCAGCAGCACCTCGCGCTGGCGCTCGTCGAGCGACGCCCTGGTCTGCTTGCCGATCTCCTCGGACAGGCGCAGCACCTCGAGCCGCCCGGCGAGCAGGCGCGAGACCCGGTCGAGCCGCGGCACGATGCCGACGGTCTCGAGAATCTCCTGCTTCTCGTTCGGCTTGAGATCCATGTAGCCGGCGACCAGGTCGGCGAGCTGGCTCGGCGCCGCCACCGACTGGATGGTGCCGACGAGCTCCTGCGGCACGCCCGGCAGCAGCCCCAATGCCTCGAGCGCCTGGCGCCGCAGGTTGACGAAACGCGCCTCGACCTCCGGGCCCTCGACGTCGGGCTCCTCGATCCGCTCCACCCGGGCGACGAAGAACGGCCATCCGTTGAGGAACTCGATGATGCGGAAGCGCTGAACGCCCTGGCAGATCAGGTGGTGGCCGCCATCCGGCGCCGTGACATAGCGGGCGATGTTCGCCACCGTGCCCATCCGGTGCAGGTCGATCGGCGCCGGATCGTTCTGCTCGCCATCGCGCTGCAGGACCACGCCGACCTGGCGCTGCAGGCGCACCGCCTCCTGGGCGGCCGCGATCGACGCCGGCCGGCCGATGCTGAGCGGAAACACGATGCCGGGGAACAGCACGAAGTTGCGCGCCGGCAGGATGATCAGGGCGTCGTCGGGCAATTCGGCGATCGGCCGTCCGCTTTCGGCCGGCGCCCGCAGGGCGTCGGCGCGCATTTCGACGGCGTCCGTGCCGGCGAATTGCACGCCGGGTCGCCGAGGGCCCGTGCCATTCACAGCAATCGGATCTGGGCGCATCGTTCACTCCGCCTTTTGCAAGCTGATCAGCAGACATCCGTGGGCGGCGGCGCGCCGGACCCCGGCATAGCGGCCGACCGGCAGCTCGAGCCGCCGCTCGAAGCGGCCCTGCGGCAGCTCGACCCGATGAAACACCGCGTTGCGCAGCGTCGCCGGCAATGTGCGGACGCCGGCAATCAGCAGGGCGCGACCGTCCAGCATGACCTCCACGGTGTCGGGATCGACACCCGGCAGGGCCACGATCACGGCGACCTCGCGAGCGGTCTCGACGACGTCGGCCGGCGGCTCCCATGCCGGCACCCGACCCGAGGCCTGCAACTGAAAGAACTGACGGTGCATGCGCTCGGCGCGCTCCAGCATCCCGCACGCCTCGGACCACATCCACGTCTGCATGTTTCGCACAGCCATTGCCGCCCCGACTTTCTTGCGCCGATCAGCCGCTTGGGTCGCCGCCGCCGGACTCCGGCCAACGCTGCGGCGTGTTTCCGAAAACCTAGATGGGAACGGCGCAGGCAAAAATCGAGTCGGGGAGCACGCAAAATCGTGTCGAGCTCGTGGGGTGAGCTGACCGACGACGAGACGTACGGCAGCCCGCAATCGAACGGCGTGGCGCCGAGGCGGCCGCAGAAGGTGCCGAATCCGGCGGCGCTGCCGCCGAGCGGAATGGCCGTTGCGGAAGCTGCGGCGAGGACTGTGCGGCGGATTTGAAGTTCCTATCAGATGTGCGGCGCGCTCGTCATAGGAACTTCAAATCCTAAAAGCTGCACTAGAATCATAGACTTGCTAGTGCACCTCTGGGTTCCGAAGTTCGCGCCGGAGGATGTCGCCAAGTGGTGCGAACTTCGGAATCGGTGCACTATTGCGTCGCGAACCCGAGCGCCGGAAGGTCGAACCGGTAGTTGGCGCCGACCCGGGCGATGTTGTCGGTGACGCGGTTGCCTGCCGTTCCCGACGCCAAGCCCATCGGACCGGAGACCGCCTTGTAGGCGGTCCCGAGGTCCAGGCGAACCACCTCCAGCTTTGCGGTCCAATGGTCCCACAGGGCCCATTCCGAGCCCAGTCCGATCGTCCAGCCGGCGCGCAAGGCGTTGTTGCTGCTGCTCGTCGACGCCGAGGCGAGCGGCGGATGGCCCGGCAGCGCCGTCGTCGCCGTGAAGGTGGTGTCGGTCTCGACCTCGGCGATGGCGCGGCCCGCGGTCACGTATAGCAACAGGCGATCCATCGGGGTCACGCCGAAGCGGCCGCGGAGCGTAACGAGCCAGGGCAGCTTCTCATCCAGGCTGCCGGACCCGGTGAGGCAGGTCCTCAGCCTGGGCGGGCACACCGTGCTCGGGCCGATGCCCGAGGCACCGCCCTGTCCGGTGGCCTCGATGTCGCTTTCGATGCCGAGCACGATTCTGCTCAACTGCCAGTCCCGTCCGACCTGGGCGCCGGCGACCCAGCCGTTCATCGTCGTCGAGATCGGGGCGAGCGGAAAGTTGGCGACCGCAAACGAGGTGTCGGCCCTGCCCCAGCCGTAACCGATGCTGCCGCCGACGTGGTAGCCGCTCCACTCGTAGGGGACCGGTGCGGTCACCTGCGGCGCGTTGATTTCCGGCGCCAGCAGCTCCTCGGCCCAGGCATTGCCGTACAGCACCAACGCCGTCAGACCGCACGCGCCGACCACCGCTTTCATACCAAATCCCTGGAACCGACTGCGGAAAACCACTGTTCGGACAAACTACTATGGGTCGCGTCGCAATGCTATGCAAATGGGCAACTGGATCCCGGAATCGTCCGACCGGGGACGCACCC
>JBEKZK010000172.1:0-8109 GCA_049509935.1 Xanthobacteraceae bacterium
AGCGCCACCAGATCAGTCAGCCCGAGCAGGTCAGGCTCGGGGCGCGTCGGCGTCCAGAAGCCGCGCCTGCGCAGCTCGCGGTTGGCCGCGATGACCGCCAGAAAGGTGAGGCCGACCGCCGCCAGGTGGCCGAGCCCGGACAGATCATCGAGCCGGTTCGGATTGACGATCGCGGTCGCGGCCGGCAACCGCGCGTCGGCCTGATGGTGATCGATGACGATGACGTCGAGGCCGAGGCGCCGGGCCTCGGCGACGGGATCGATGCTGGTGGTGCCGCAGTCGACGGTGACCAGAAGTCTGGCGCCGGCGCCGGCGAGGCGGCGGATCGCCTCGACGTTAGGACCGTAGCCCTCGAAGATCCGGTCCGGAATGTGGAACAGCGGATCGAGACCGCAGTGGCGCAGGAACCGCACCAGGATGGCGGTGGACGTCGCGCCGTCGACGTCGTAGTCGCCGAAAACCGCGACGCGCTCGGCGGCCTCGACCGCGTCGGCGATGCGGCCCGCCGCCACCGCCATGTCGGTGACCGTATCGGGGTCCGGCATCAGCCGCCGGATGCTCGGATCGAGGAACGCCTCGACATCTGCGACCTCGACGCCGCGGCCGGCGACGATGCGGGCGAGCAGCTCCGGCAGATCATGGCGCTGGACCATCGCCAGGGCGCGCGCGGCGGCCCGTTCGTCCAGCCGGTCACGCCATGGCCGGCCGGCAACCGAGCGCTCGACGCCGAGGAACAGGCGCCGCGCCGTCTGCACCGGACCCACGAGCAAAGCCGCAACCGACATGATTCGCCCTCTCCCAGGCGACCATGCCCAAAAATTCAATCGAGATGGAATTTTTCCAGCTGCCGGTGCTCGGCGCGGATCCAGCGCACCGTGCCGGTGGCCGAGCGCATCACCACGGTCTCGGTCTCGATCACGTCGCGGCGGAACTTGACGCCGCGCAGCATCGATCCATCGGTGACGCCGGTTGCCGAGAACAGGCAGTCGCCGCGCACCATGTCCTCCATCTCGTATCGCTTGTGCGGATCGGTGATCCCCATCTTGGCGGCGCGCTCGCGCTTCTCCTCGGTGTCGAGAATCAGGCGCCCCTGCATCTGGCCGCCGATGCAGCGCAGCGCAGCGGCCGCCAGGACGCCTTCGGGCGCGCCGCCGATGCCGATGTAGATGTCGATGCCGGTCTCGTGCGGCGTCGCCGTGTGGATCACGCCGGCGACGTCGCCGTCGGTGATCAGCCGCACCGCCGCCTCGGCCTTGCGCAGCGCGATGACCAGGTCGGCGTGGCGCGGCCGGTCGAGCACCAGCGCCGTGATGGCGGCGGGCCGCACGCCCTTGGCCTTGGCGAGCGCCACGATGTTGTCGCCGGGCGCCGCGTCGAGGTCGACCACGCCCTTGGGGTAGCCCGGACCGATCGCGATCTTGTCCATATAGACGTCGGGCGCATTGAGCAGCGTGCCGCCGATCGCCATCGCCATCGTGGCGATCGAGCCCGGCATGTTCTTGGCGCACAGCGTGGTGCCTTCCAGCGGATCGACCGCGATGTCGACCTTGATGCCTCCCGGGCTGCCGACCTCCTCGCCGATGAACAGCATCGGCGCCTCGTCGCGCTCGCCCTCCCCGATCACCACGGTGCCGCTGATCGGCAGCTTGTTGAGCTCGCGGCGCATGGCGTCGACCGCGGCCTGGTCGGCCGCCATCTCGTTGCCGCGCCCGCACAGGCGCGCCGCCGACACCGCGGCCCGCTCGGTGACGCGCACGATCTCGAGCGACAGGATGCGCTCCAGAATCTGATGCGGCTGGACGATGATGGCTGCCATAGTTTCGGGTTCCTTGGTCAGGTCTTCTCGATGCGGATCAGCTGCGGCTTGCCCTCGATCACTTTTTCGGCCTCGACGCGCGCCAGCGCCCGGCGCACCGCGTCCTCGGTGGTCGCATAGGTGATCAGGATGACCGGGACCGGCCGCGCGGCGCTTTTGGGATCATCGCCGCCGTGCGGCCGCGGTCCGGAGTGGCGCTGAACGATCGATTCCAGCGAGATCATCTCGTCGGCGAGGTGCGTCGCGATGCGCGCGGCGGTGCCGGGCCGGTCGACGGCGAGCATGCGAATGTAATAGCCGCCCTCGTGCCGCTGCATCGGGGCCTTCTCGCTGGTCGTCAGCGCCGCGCTCGGCCGGCCGAACGGCGCGGCGCAGGCGCCGCGCGCGATGTCGCCGATGTCGGCAATGACCGCCGAGGCGGTCGCCTCGCCGCCGGCGCCGGGTCCGACCAGCGTAATCTCGCGCACCGCGTCGGCATCGATCGTCACCGCGTTGGTGACGTCCATGACCTGGGCGATGGCGGAATTCCTCGGCACCATGGTGGGATGGACCCGCTGCTCGATGCCGTTGTCGGTCCTCACCGCGACGCCCAGCAGCTTGATGCGGTAGCCGAGTTCGTCCGCGGCGCGCAGGTCTTCCGGCGTGATCGAGGAGATCCCCTCGACATAGACCGCCTCCTCGTCGACCCGGACGCCGAATGCGATGCTCGCCAGGATTGCCAGCTTCTGCGCGGTGTCGTGGCCCTCGATGTCGAACGTCGGGTCGGCCTCGGCGTAGCCGAGCCGTTGCGCGTCGCGCAGGCATTCGTCGAACGGCAGGTTCTCGCGTTCCATCCGGGTCAGGATGTAGTTGCAGGTACCGTTGAGGATGCCGTAGACGCGCGCCAGCCCGTTGCCGACAAGGCCCTCGCGCAGCGTCTTCACGATCGGGATCCCGCCGGCGACGGCGGCCTCGAAATTCAGCGCCACCCGATGGCGCTCGGCGAGCTCGGCGAGACGGACGCCGTGGCGGGCGATCAGCGCCTTGTTGGCGGTGACCACGGACTTGCCACTCGCCAGCGCCGCCTCGACCGCCGCCTTGGCGGGATCCCCGGCCCCGCCGATGAGCTCGACGAAGACATCAATCGACGGATCGGCGGCGAGCGCGCCCGGGTCGTCGAGCCAGCGGAACGACGACACGTCGACGCCCCGCTGCCTGCCCGGCGAGCGCGCCGTGACCGCCGCGATCTCGATTCTGCGGCCGCAGCTTGCCGCCAGCTCGGCCCCGCGCCGGCCGATCAGGCGAACGACCGCCGCACCGACCGTGCCGAGCCCCGCCAGCCCGATCCGCAACGGCGCCGTCATGTGAGTCTCCGAGTAGCAAAATCAAGAGTTTCTTCTGATATCCGGACACTATGCGCGAAACGACGAATGAGCCGCCCGGACCGGGCGGCGGAGCTCAGCGCCGGGTGGCCAGCGGGACCACGTTGTGCAACTTTTCCGGCCCGGTTTCAAGGAAACGGCGGACGTTGCGAGCGGCCTGGCGGATGCGCTGCTCGTTCTCCACCAGGGCGATGCGGACGTAGCCGTCGCCGTGCTCGCCGAACGCGATTCCCGGCGACACCGCAAGCTCGGCCTTTTCCACCAGCAGCTTCGAGAACTCGAGGCTCCCGAGCGGCTCGAACGGTGCCGGGATCGGCGCCCAGGCGAACATCGAGGCCGGCGGCGCCGGTATCGGCCAGCCGGCCCGCCCGAAAGATTCGACCAGGGCGTCGCGCCGGCGGCGGTAGATCGATCGCATCTCCTGGATGCAATCGTCCGGACCGTTGAGCGCCGCGGTGGCGGCGACCTGGATCGGGGTGAAGGCGCCGTAGTCGAGGTAGGACTTGACCCGCGCCAGCGCCGCGATGATGCGCTCGTTGCCGACCGCGAAGCCGATGCGCCAGCCGGGCATCGAATAGGTCTTCGACATCGAGGTGAATTCGACGGTGACGTCCATGGCGCCGGGCACCTGCAGCACCGACGGCGGCGGACTATCCTCGAAATAGACCTCCGCATAGGCGAGGTCGGACAGGATGAAGATCCCGTGCTTCCGCGCGAAGGCGACGAGGTCGCGATAGAAATCGAGGGTGGCGACGTATGCGGTCGGATTGGCCGGATAGCACACCACCACGGCGATCGGCTTGGGGATCGAATGGATGATGGCGCGCTCGAGCGCCTCGAAGAACTGCGGGGTCGGATCGGACGGCACCGAGCGGATCACGCCGCCGGCCATCAGGAAGCCGAAGGCGTGGATCGGGTAGCTCGGATTGGGCACCAGGACCACGTCGCCGGGCGCGATGATCGCCTGCGCGACGTTGGCAAAGCCTTCCTTGGAGCCGAGCGTCGCGACCACCTGGGTGTCGGGATTGAGCTTGACGCCGAAGCGGCGCTGGTAGTAGCCGGCCTGAGCCCGGCGCAGACCCGGAATGCCGCGCGAGGCCGAGTAGCGATCGGTCCGCGGCTTGCCGACCGTGTCCTTGAGCTTCTCCACCACGATGGCGGGGGCCGGCAGATCCGGATTGCCCATGCCGAGATCGATGATGTCCGCACCCGCATCGCGCGCCGCCGCCTTCGCCCGGTTCACCTGCTCGAAGACGTACGGCGGCAATCGTCGGATGCGGTGAAACTCTTCCATCGCCATGCTCCTCGAGGGATGACGGTGCATCCCCCGCCGTCAGCCCGCAACACCAGCTGATTCAACGCGTTGCGTGTCATCCATACCGCGGTCGGGGATCAGGCGGTGGCGACGCGACCCATGCGCCATCGACCGGCGCAGGCGGCGCCTTGTATCACGGGTCCCGCCGAATGTGAGGCGCTTTGTCGGTGAATTCGCGCTTGGTCGCAGTGTTGGCACACAACCAAAACGGGAATAGCCGGACTCCCTCTCCCAGTCGGGGAGAGGGAGGACGCCGAGCTCGTTGCACGAATGTCGGCCAGGCAATCCGCCGTCACGCACAAAGTAGGTCGACTTCAGCGCAACCCGTTCCGCGTCAGTCCTTCGGGGCGCATGGCCTTGGCGGCGAACCGGGATCCGTCTCACCTGGGCACGCGGTGGACGAGGTCTGGGTGGGTTTCGCAGCCGGCTTTGCGACAAGCCGTCTTGCTGCGGCAGCCTTGGTCTTGGCTGCGGTGGCTGCAGCGGCGGACGGAGGATCGCCATTGGCGACTGCCGCCGCGCCGCTTGCGGCCTGCTTGTCGCGAATGGTGGCGAGCTCGCTCTCGAGCTTCTTCTGGTCCTCGGCGCTGAGCGGCGGAGTGTCGCGGGGCGGCGGCAACGCATTGACCGGAATGTATGGCGTAGGCTCCGCCGGGCGCGCCGGCGTGCTGGCCGGCAGGCCGCCCAGGCCCGTCGGAATGTTGTCGATGACCGCCGTCGACGAGCAGCCGGCCAGCGACATGACGGCAGTCAACAGTGCGGCGCCCCCGAACAGGAGGCCGCCCGATGTTGCTCCTCGTCGCCGTCGCAGGTTCACCATCGTGCGCACGCTACATCGGAATCGCAGTATACGCCGTTAAGAGTGCGTTGGCGGGCCGCAAGCCGTTTCGATAGCATGGATCGGGCCTACCGGGCTATTATGTCCAAAGCGTGAACCGATCGGTTTCGGGAGGATGCACCGCATGAGCGCTGACGCGCCGAAAGACCGCTCGCCGGCCTCTCCGAAGCCGCCGGCGGCGCTCCCCCCGGTCGCAGGTACCGGTCCGGACCCGGGGCTGCTCAAGACCGCCGGTGGGCCTGCGGCGGCAGCGGCACCCGCACCACAAACCGAGACAAAAAAAACCCCGGCGAAGGCTCCGCTCGCGCCGGAAGCTGCCGCCAATGCGGCGCCGGCCGAGCCCGCCGGCAAGGCCGCGCCGGCCGTAGCGCCGGTTCCTCCGCCGCCACGACCCGGGACCCGGAAGCCCACGGCGAAGGCTCCGATGGCCCCTGAGGCCGCCGCCAGTCCGGCGCCGCCGAGGCCAGCAGCACCCGTTCTGCCGAGCAAGCCGGCCGACCCGCAGAAGCCATCGGGGCAAGCTCCGCTCGCGCCGGACGCCCGTGCCAACGCGGCGCAGCCAAAACCCGCTGGCAGGCCCGCGCCAGCCGCGCCCGCTCCGCCGGCGCCGGCAACCGAGGCGCGGAAGCAGCCGACCCGGCAAGCCCCGGTCACGGCCGCGCCGGAGGCTCGCGCCGACGCGGCGCAGCCCAAGTCCGCCAGCCAGTCGCCGCCGGCCTCCGCAGCACCTCCGCCCGCGCAACGCGTCGAAACCGAGAAGACTCCCATCGCCACGCCGTCCGCGGTTGCGCCGGACGCTGCCGCCAGGGCAGCGGGTCCGGCGCCCTCCAGCCTGCCGCCGATGGTTGCCGCCGGCGGTCCGCGGGTGCGCGCAGCCGACGTCACCATCGGCGCGACGGCGCGCGGGCCCCTGGAGGTCGCGGCCGACGCCCGCGCCAGGGCGCCGGGGCTGGCGCCCGCCGCGGCGTCGCGGCCGGCGCCCGTCAGCGAGCCGCCGCCGGCCGCGGCGCAGATCGGGAACGTCGACATCGAGCAGTTTTCCCGGAACATCGCCCGGATGGTCGAGGAAGGCGGCAAGGCGGTCGCCGCCTATCTCAAGCCGCGCGAGGAAGGCAAGATCGCCAGCGAGACCGCCGAGGACGTCACCGATGTGGTGAAAACGCTCGGGCACGTCGCCGAATACTGGCTCGGCGACCCCAAGCGCGCGATGGAGGTGCAGACCAATCTCGGCAAGGCCTATCTCGACTTGTGGGCCACCTCGATGCGGCGGATGGCCGGCGAGAACGCCGAGCCGGTCGCCACGCCCGATCCGCGCGACCGCCGCTTCGCCGATCCCGAGTGGTCGTCGAACCAGTTCTTCGATTTCCTCAAGCAGGCCTACCTCCTGAGCGCGCAATGGGCCGACCGCCTGGTCCGCGAAGCCCAGGGGCTCGACGCGCACACCCGGCAGAAGGCCGAGTTCTACGTGCGCCAGATCGCCAACGCGGTGTCGCCCTCCAACTTCGTGCTCACCAACCCGGAGCTGCTGCGCGAGACACTGTCGTCGAATGCCGACAACCTGGTGCGCGGCATGCACATGCTCGCCGAGGACATCACGGCGGGCCGCGGCTACCTGAAGATCCGCCAGTCCGACGGCTCGAAGTTCGAGGTCGGCCGCAACCTCGCGCTCAGTCCCGGCAAGGTGATCTTCCAGAACGAGCTGATGCAGCTCATCCAGTACGCGCCCTCGACCGAGACCGTGCTGCGCCGGCCGCTGCTCATCGTGCCGCCGTGGATCAACAAGTTCTACATCCTCGACCTGACCCCGGAGAAATCCTTCATCAAGTATTGCGTCGACCAAGGGCTCACCGTGTTCGTTATCTCCTGGGTCAATCCCGACGAGCACCTCGCCGCCAAGAGCTTCGAGGACTACATGCGGGAAGGTCCGCTCGCCGCCCTCGACATCGTCGAGGAGGTGACCGGGGAGCGCCAGGCTCACGCCATCGGCTATTGCGTCGGCGGCACGCTGCTGTCGGTCACGCTCGCCTGGATGGCCGCCAAGGGAGACGATCGCATCGTCTCGGCGACCCTGTTCGCCGCGCAGACCGATTTCACCTACGCCGGCGACCTCAAGGTGTTCGTCGACGAGGAGCGCCTGCAGATGCTCGAGCGGCAGATGAAGGAGCGCGGCTATCTCGAGGGCCAGCGCATGGCGACCGCCTTCAACCTGCTGCGCTCCAACGACCTGATCTGGCCCTACGTGATCAACAACTACATCAAGGGCCAGGCGCCCTTCCCGTTCGACCTGCTGTACTGGAACTCGGACGCCACCCGGATGCCGGCCGCCAACCAGTCGTTCTACATGCGCAACTGCTACCTCGAGAACAAGCTCAGCAAGGGCGAGATGGTGATCGGCGACGAGACCCTCGACCTCGGCAAGATCACGGTGCCGGTCTACAACCTGGCGACCCGCGAGGACCATATCGCGCCCGCCAGATCGGCGTTTCTCGGCTCGAAGTTCTTCGGCGGCCCGGTGACCTTCGTGCTCGCCGGGTCCGGGCACATCGCCGGCGTCGTCAACCCGCCGTACAAGGTCAAGTACCAGTACTGGACCGGCGGTGCGCCGACCGGCAACGTGGAAAGCTGGATCGCCAAGGCGCAGGAGCATCCGGGCTCGTGGTGGCCCCACTGGGTCGGGTGGATCGAGGCCCAGGACTCCTCGCGGGTGCCGGCCCGCGCGCCCGGCGGCGGCAAGCGCCAGCCGATCGAGGACGCGCCCGGCAGCTACGTCCGCGAGCAG
>JBEKZK010000173.1:0-8697 GCA_049509935.1 Xanthobacteraceae bacterium
CACTTGCAACGGCAAGGATGCCTTCGGCCTCGCGCCGGTCGACATCGCCGCCGATCCGACCTTGCGGCCCGGCGACATGGTGGCCACCGAGAACGGCCTGATGGCGGTTGCCGGAGCCAGGTCGAAAAAGAAACCGGCGCAGACCACCGACTTCACTCCCGTCGACATGTCGGGCCTGTCGGCCGACGTCCGCCGCGAGCTCACGGCCGTCACGGTCGCGCCGGCGCGTTGAGCGATACGGGGCTGTAGCCCGGATGGAGCGAAAGCGAAATCCAGGAGCGGCTCGGGAGCGGACGTGCAGCCGCCGTTGCCGCATTGCGCTTCTCGCCATGCGGGCTTCCACAAGACCTTCCGACCTCACTCCGCGAGCTGCCTGACGACCTCGTCGGCGATCGACAGCGAGCTGGTCAGTCCCGGCGATTCGATGCCGAACAGGTGGACCAGGCGGCGGAGGCCATGGCTGGCCGGCCCGTCGATCAGGAAGTCGGCGGCAGGCTCGCCCGGTCCGGTCAGCTTCGGTCGGATCCCCGAATAATCCGGCACCAGCGAGCCGTCCGGCAGATCGGGCCAGTAGGTCCGGATGCGCGCATAGAACGAGTCCGCCCGGCGCGGATCGACCTCGTAGGCTTCATGGTCGATCCATTCGACGTCGGGCCCAAAGCGCATGCGGCCCGCAAGATCGAGCGTGACGTGGATCCCGAGGCCGCCGTCGACCGGCGCCGGATAGATCAGCCGCGAGAACACCGGGCGGCGGGCGTAGCCGAAATAGTTGCCCTTGGCGAGGACGCGCCGCGGGACGCGGGCGGCCGGATAGCCGGCCGTCGCACGCGCCAGCCCCTGGGCGCCGAGGCCGGCCGAATTGATCACCGCGTCGACCTCGAGCGCGCCCGCATCGGTGCCGCCGAAATGCACCGACCAGCCCCCCGCGGTCGGCTCGAGCCGCTCGATCGCGGTGTCGAATGCGATCATGCCGCCGCGATCCTCGAGGTCGCCCTGCAGCGCCAGCATCAGGCCGTGGCTGTCGATGATCCCGGTCTCCGGCGACCACACCGCGGCCACGCAGCTGAGCGCCGGCTCCAGGCTCCGGGCGGCGTTGCCGCCGATCAGCTCCAGCCCCTCGACGCCGTTGGCGACACCCTGGCGCTGGATCGCTGCGATCTTTTCGGCTTCCGCATCGGTGGTCGCGACGATGAGCTTTCCGCATTTGCGATGATGCACGCCGTGCGCCGCGCAGTAGTCGTAGAGCAGGCGGCGCCCGCGGGTGCAGTGGATCGCACGCAGCGAGCCTTCCGGGTAGTACATGCCGCCGTGGATGACCTCGCTGTTGCGCGACGAGACGCCGTTGCCGATGCCCGAGGTCGCCTCGGCGACGATGACATCGTGGCCGGCGAGCGCCGCCGCGCGCGCGACCGCGAGGCCGACGACACCGGCTCCGACCACGAGGACCTGCATCGGCGACAAACCCACACGGCAAAGGAGGCGGCGGTGCGAGCGCCGCAGTCGTCAGCGATCGGCAAACGCGCTCATTCGGCGGCGATGCGGACCTCGGGGGCGGCAGCGCGCACGTCGGGGCCGACATGGCTTTCGAAGCGCACGAAATTGTCGCGGAACATGCCGACCAGCCGACGCGCCGTCTGATCGAACTCGGCCTTGTCGCGCCACGTCTTGAATGGATAGAGCAGGTGCGGCTCGACACCCGGCACCGAGGTCGGCACCGAGAAGCCGAAATACGGGTCGGTACGGAAGGACGCATTGCGCAGCGAGCCGTCCAGCGCGGCGGTGAGCAGCGTGCGCGTGACCTTGATCGGCATGCGGCGGCCGACCCCGTACTTGCCGCCGGTCCAGCCGGTGTTGACCAGCCAGCAATCGACCTGATGGACTGCGATCAGCTCGCGCAGCAGGTTGCCGTATTCGGACGGATGGCGGGGCGTGAACGGCGCCCCGAAGCAGGTCGAGAACGTCGCCTCCGGATCCTTCACGCCCTTTTCGGTGCCGGCGACCTTGGCGGTGTAACCGGACAGGAAGTGATACATCGCCTCGGCCGGCGTCAGCTTGGCGATCGGCGGCATCACGCCGAAAGCGTCCGCTGTCAGCATGATGATGTTCTTCGGATGACCGGCGCGGCCGGTCTTCGAGGCATTGGGAATGAAGTGCAACGGATAGGCGCAGCGCGTGTTCTCGGTCTTCGAGCCGTTGTCGAAATCCGGCATGCGGGTGTCGGGATCGAGCACGACGTTCTCGAGGACGGTGCCGAACCGGTGGGTGGTGGCGTAGATCTCCGGCTCCGCCTCGGACGAGAGCTTGATGGTCTTGGCGTAACAGCCGCCCTCGAAATTGAAGATGCCCTGGGGCGCCCAGCCGTGCTCGTCGTCGCCGAGCAGCGTGCGCGTCGGGTCGGCCGACAGCGTCGTCTTGCCGGTGCCGGACAGGCCGAAGAACAGCGCCACGTCACCTTGTACGCCGACATTGGCCGAACAGTGCATCGGCATCACGCTGTCATTGGGCAGGAAATAGTTGAGCGTCGTGAATACCGACTTCTTCATCTCGCCGGCGTAGCTGGTGCCGCCGATCAGCACGATCCGACGGGAGAAATCGATGGCGATGATGGTCTCGGTGCGGGCCCCATGGCGCTTCGGGTCGGCCTTGAACGAGGGCAGGTCGACGATGGTGAGCTCGGGCACGAAGCTCTTGAGCTCGGAGCGCTCCGGCCGGATCAGCAGGTTGCGGATGAACAGCGAATGCCATGCGAGCTCGGTGAACACCCGGGTCTTGATGCGGTAGGCCGGATCGGCGCCGCCGTGGAGATCCTGGGCGAACAGCCGCTTGCCCCTGGCATGCGCCAGGAAGTCGTCATAGAGGCACTGGAACTGCTCGGGGGTGACGGCACTGTTGTTGTCCCACCAGACGGTCTTTTCCGTCATGGCATCGCGGACGATGAACTTGTCCTTGGGGGAGCGGCCGGTGTGCACCCCGGTGTCGGCCGCGAGCGCTCCCCCGTAAGCCAACTCGGCCTCGCCGGCCGATATGGCAAATTCGTACAGCGCCGGTTCGCTGGCGTTCCAATGAATGGCCCTGACGCCGGCCAAGCCGAACTTGTCGGCGCCGTAGGCGCTGTTTCGTAAGCCCGTTTCCTTCACGGAAGACCTCCATCACCACCGGCCCGAGTCGATGCCGGCACCCCCTGGATCGGCCGCCGTGGGGCGAGGCCGTCAATGCTTTGGTTGGCCCCGAGGCCCAAAAGCGGCGGGACCATAGGCGCGAACATATCACCTGCCAAGGGCACCGCCGGCGGATGATCGTTGTTGCTACGCAGCGGACGCAGTGAACGGGCACAGAAAGTAGCTCAGCTTGGCGGGCTTAACCATAACGCGCGCTGGTGGCGCTGCGTTCCCGACAAAGTGCGCCGAAGCCGTGCCGACGACAACGCCGCGACGAAGCCCGCGGCGTGCACGTCGCCGGCGCTCAGGCGGCGCGAGCGGTCGCCGCCAAATCCTTCAGAACCTGACGCAGCACCCCGGGCGCCCGGACCGGGGCCGGAAAGGCGAGCCGCAGTGCGGTGCGGTCGAGCTGCAGCTCGAGCCCTTCAGGGTCACAACCCACGCATCGCCATGGGCCGTCCTTCGCACCCAGCAGCTTTGTGGCGTATAGCCGCACCGCTTCGGCGTGATCCTCGTTCATGTGGCTGACGATGTCGGCTTCGGCGGCCACCAATTGCTCGGCGCCGGCGAGGTCGACCAGGATGTCGGCTGGCACGAGGTCGACGATGCGACCGAAGCCGGCGACCAGATGTGCGCTTTTCGGGGTCATGCGGTAGAAGGAGAAATCGGCGAAATCGGCGAACATTGCGGCTTCCGGCTGGCGATCGAGATAGCGCCGCCGCGCCTGCGCGTCATCGGTGGCGCTCGCGGTGCCGATCAGCATGACGCGGGCGCCCTGCAGTGGATCGCCGTCGCGCCTCTCGTCCAGCATCAGGGAGACCCGGGGGTCGGCGAGCACGTTGCGGGTGTGAACCGCCAGCCGCGATATCAGCAGAAGCGGGCTCCCATCGGCCGCGGTGGCCACATTGACGAGGGAGCAGTAGGGGTCGCCGGATCCGGTCATCAGGGTCGCCAACGCGCCTGACCGGGCCTCGCGCAGCAGCTTCTTGGCGGCCATATTGGGATCGAACGTCGAGCTCGGCTCCATGACGGATCGTCCTCCCAAGGGTGGAGCAGACCGGCCCGTTATGGCTTATCCGGACTGCAGCCGCTAGACTGCGGGCGGTCTCGCGCGTCCGATTCGCCGCTCACGGTCACATTTCGGCCCACCTTTAAGGGCTTCAAAGTCCTCGGGGTTTCGGCTACCGGCCGCGTACCAACCACGAAAGTACCGATATGCCGACCATCGCTCTGGTAGATGACGACCGCAACATCCTTACCTCCGTGTCGATCGCCCTGGAGGCCGAGGGGTACCGGATCATGACCTATACGGACGGTGCCTCGGCGCTCGACGGCTTCAAGACCAGCCCGCCCGACCTGGCGATTCTCGATATCAAGATGCCACGCATGGACGGTATGGAGCTGCTCCGCCGGCTGCGCCAGAAGTCCGACATGCCGGTGATCTTCCTCACCTCCAAGGACGATGAGATCGACGAGCTGTTCGGCCTCAAGATGGGCGCCGACGATTTCATCCGCAAACCGTTCTCCCAGCGCCTTCTGGTCGAGCGCGTCAAGGCGGTGATGCGCCGGATCACCGCCAAGGAGGGCGTCAATCTCAAGGAAGCCGACGCCAAGGTGCTGGAGCGCGGCCTCCTGCGCATGGATCCGGAGCGCCACATCTGCACCTGGAAAGCCGAGGCCGTCACCTTGACGGTCACCGAGTTTCTGATCCTGCAGGCTCTGGCCAGCCGGCCGGGTGTCGTCAAGAGCCGCAATGCCCTGATGGATGCGGCCTACGATGATCAGGTCTATGTCGACGACCGGACGATCGACAGCCACATCAAGCGGCTGCGCAAGAAATTCAAGGCGGTCGACGACGCCTTCGACATGATCGAGACCCTCTACGGCGTCGGCTACCGGTTCAAGGAGGCCTGATCCGTACTTTTGCGAAGGACGAAGGGGGCAGCGCCGGGGCCGTGACGGGCCCCTCCCGATTGCGATAAGCTGATGGGCGCGCGGTATTCGGCTGCGTGCAGGCGAACACAGGCAGACGCAACCAGGTGCTCGATCGAACCGGCGAAATGTCCCAGGTCGCGCCCGACGCGCAGCAGCCGGCGGAGCGTGTCGTACGCCCCGAACGCGTGCGCTTCGGCGGTCTCGCCCGACGGGCCTGGGACTTCGTCGTCACCCAGAGCTTCTCCAGCCTCACCCGGCGCATCGTCGTCCTCAACGTCGCCGGGCTGCTCGCCCTCGTCATCGGCGTGCTCTATCTGTCGCAGTTCCGGGCCGGCTTGATCGATGCCCGGGTGCAGAGCCTGCTGGTGCAGGGCGAGATCATCGCCAGCGCGATCGCAGCCTCGGCGACGGTGGAGACCGACACCATCACGATCGATCCGGAGAAGCTTCTCGAGCTGCGGCCCGGCGAGAGCTACGGGCCGAGCGACGAGGCGCTCTCCATGCTCGAGTTCCCCATCAATCCCGAGCGCGTCGCTCCGGTGCTGCGCCGGCTGGTGTCGCCGACCCGGACGCGGGCGCGCATCTACGATCGCGAGGGCGTGCTGCTGCTCGACAGCCGCAACCTGTACGGCCGTGGCGAGGTGGTGCTGCGGTTCGACCTGCCGCCTCCCAATGTCGACCGTCCCGGCCTGTTCGAACGCGCCTGGTTCGGCCTGAAGACGTGGTTCGAGCACGGCGACCTGCCGCCCTACCGTGAGCTCGGCAATGACGACGGCCAGGGCTATCCGGAGGTCGCCCAGGCGCTCGCCGGACAGAAGTGGAGCATGGTGCGCATCAACGACCGCGGTGAGATCATCGTCTCGGTTGCGGTGCCGGTGCAGCGCTTTCGCGCGGTGCGTGGCGTGCTGCTGCTGTCGACCCAGGGCGGCGACATCGACCAGATGGTGACGTCCGAGCGGCTCGCGGTGTTCAAGGTCTTCATGGTGGCGGCGGCCGTCATGGTGGTGCTGTCGATGCTGCTGGCCGGCACCATCGCGGGTCCGGTCCGCCGGCTCGCCGAGGGCGCCGAACGGGTGCGCCGACGCATCCGCTCGCGGGTCGAGATCCCGGATTTCACCGGCCGGCGCGACGAGATCGGCCACCTGTCGGGCGCACTGCGCGACATGACCAATGCGCTCTACCGGCGCATGGAGGCGATCGAGAGCTTCGCCGCCGATGTCGCCCACGAGCTGAAGAACCCGCTCACCTCGTTGCGCTCCGCCGTGGAGACGTTGCCGCTCGCCAAGACGGATCAGAGCCGGGCGCGGCTCCTCGCCGTGATCGAGCACGACGTGCGCCGCCTCGACCGGCTGATCTCCGACGTCTCCGATGCCAGCCGCCTCGATGCCGAGATGCTGCGCCAGGAGGCGGCGCCGGTCGATCTGGTCAAGCTGCTCAACACCGTGGTGACGATCGCCAACGAGGTCCGCCGCGACGACGGCGTGAAGATCACCCGGGTGTTCGAGGGCGGGCCGCCTCAGGGTTTCGTCGTCCCCGGCCACGATTCGCGTCTCGGCCAGGTGGTCGACAACCTGATCGAAAACGCCCGCTCGTTCTCGCCGCCGGGCGGCACCGTCCGGATCACCTGCCGGCGGCTGAAGAACGCCGTGGAGATCATCGTCGACGATGACGGACCCGGCATCCGGCCGGATGCGCTGGAGAAGATTTTCGATCGCTTCTACACCGACCGCCCGGCGCAAGGGTTCGGGCAGAATTCCGGGCTCGGACTGTCGATTTCCAAGCAGATCATCGAGGCCCACGGCGGACGGATCCGCGCCGAGAACCGCACCGGATCGGCGCTCGATGCGGAGGGCAGTCCGAAGCCGCTCGGCGCCCGCTTCGTGGTGTGGCTGCCGGCGATGTGATGGGGGCGGCGAGCCCGACGATCCACGCCTCCGCGGTGCTCGCCGGGCCCCGCGCCGTGTTGATCCGCGGTCCTGCCGGGGCGGGAAAGTCGCGGCTGGCCTTGGCGCTGATCGAGGCGGCCGCCGGCGGAGCGCTGCGGTTCGCCAGGCTCGTCGGCGATGACCGCCTGCAGCTCGAGGCGGCACATGGGCGCCTGCTCGTCCGGCCGGCCGCGGCGCTTGCCGGCCGCATCGAGATCCGCGGGCTCGGCATCCGGCGGCTGGCGTTCGAGCCGGTCGCGGTGGTCGGGCTGGTGGTCGATCTGGCGGCCGGGGACGCCGGCCGCCTGCCGGCCCCGGCGGAGACCCGGACCGATCTCGCCGGGTTGGCGGTGCGGCGGCTCCCGATTGCCCCGGGCGTGGACCCGCTGCCCCTCGTCATTGCTGCGCTGCGCACGTCGGAAGCCGATGGCTGACGGACGATTTGTTGCATTGTTGTTGCATTGCGCCATCCATAAATAGCCGTCATGCCCCTTGCGCTCAGGTTCGACTTGGTGATGATTGTCGCCCTTTCGTGCGTCGCGACGATCCGCGCCCGCGGGGAGCTCGGATGATCGGCATCGTACTCGTTACCCACGGGCGGCTCGCGGTCGAGTTTCGCTCGGCCCTGGAGCATGTGGTCGGCCCACAGACGCAGATCGAGACCGTCACGATCGGCCCCGACGATGACGTCGAGCGCCGGCGCAACGACATCATCGAGGCGGTCAAGCGCGTGGACGTCGGCGACGGGGTCGCGATTCTGACCGACATGTTCGGCGGAACACCGTCGAATCTGTCGATTTCGGTGATGAATCGGCCGATGGTGGAGGTGCTCGCGGGCATCAATCTCCCGATGCTGGTCAAGCTCGCCAAGGTGCGCAGCGAGTATCCGCTTGCCGAAGCCGTCGTTCAGGCCCAGGAAGCGGGGCGAAAATACATCACCATTGCGAGCCGGGTGCTGGCGGGGAAATGACCGAAGCGCACGGAGCCGACGACGGCGGTGCCAACGCGGTGGCGCGCCGCAACGGAGAGACCGTCGGCGGCGATTCGATCATGGGCCTGATGATGCTGTCCGCCGGTCCGGGAACCTCGATCGTCGTCGAGGCGACCGGCGTCGAGGCGGCGCAGGCCGTTGCCGCGCTGGAGGCCCTGGTGTCGTCGCGGTTCGGCGAGCTGGATTGACGTTTCGTTCGCTCAACATAAAGGAATCTTTATATAGCGATTGCGAGCCGCCTGGGCGCCTGCTATAGGCACGCCAACCCTGCGCGCCGCCTGGCGCGCATCCCCCGGCAAGAGTGCACAGGACCACCATGACCGCAAAATCCACGGCCGCCATCAAGCCCGCGTCAACCGATTATGTCGTCAAGGATATCGGGCTCGCGCCCTGGGGCCGCAAGGAGATCGCCATTGCGGAGACCGAGATGCCCGGCCTGATGGCGACGCGCGAGGAATTCGGTCCGACCCAGCCGCTGCGCGGTGCGCGCATCGCCGGGTCGCTGCACATGACGATCCAGACCGCCGTGCTGATCGAGACCCTGGAGGCGCTCGGTGCCGACGTGCGCTGGGCGTCGTGCAACATCTATTCGACCCAGGACCACGCCGCCGCGGCGATCGCGGCGGGCGGCACGCCGGTGTTCGCGATCAAGGGCGAGAGCCTGAAGGATTACTGGGATTACACCCAC
>JBEKZK010000174.1:0-8007 GCA_049509935.1 Xanthobacteraceae bacterium
CGAAGGCCGCCGGCACCGGCGGCCTTCGGCGTCGCAATGAGCTCGCGGCCGCTACAGCGCCGGCTGCCACATCACCGGCACGAAATCGTAGCCTGCGGCGGCCCTGGCGATGTGGCCGCAGGCCGGGAACGGAAAGTGGTAGCCCTGGACCAGCATGCGGTCGGCCGCGGCGCGGTCGAGCAGCTTCCGGCGCGACTCGACCGCCATGGCGCCGTCCATGTCGATGACGGCCTGCCATTCGGGATGGCGCACGAACAGCCAGGGGTGATTGGTGATGTCGCTCAGCACCAGCATCTGCTGGCCGCCCGATGCCACCGCGAAAGCGCAGTGGCCGGGCGTATGGCCGAAGGCCGGGATCGTCGCGATGCCGGGCGCCACCTCCTTGCCCGGCGCGTACCTCCTGACGTCGTTGGCGATGCTGCCGAACACCCGGCGCACGTTGAGGAAGTAGCGCTTGATGCGGTCGGGCGCCGTGCTCATCGTGCCGTCGTCCATCCAATAGTCCCATTCGGGCGCCGGGACATTGAGCTCAGCGTTGGGGAACACGACCTCGTCGTCCTTGGTCTTGAGGCCGTTGATGTGGTCGGGATGGAAGTGCGAGATCACGATGACGTCGATCGCCTTCGGGTCGATCCCGGCGGCCGCAAGGTTCGACCCCATCGAGCCGGCAGTGCCGATGAGCTGCCCGCCGGTGCCGGTGTCGAGCAGGACGAGCTTCGACCCGGTGTTCACCACCAGCGTGGTGAACGGGATCGGCAGCCGGTCGGGTGGCAGGAACACGTCCGTCAACGCCTTGCGCACGTCGGCAAAGGTCGCGTTGCGGACGAACGTCTCATCGATCGGCAGGTTCCACACCCCGTCATAGAGCGCGGTCAATTCATAGTCGCCGACCCTGTAGCGATAGACGCCGGCAAATTGCCTGCCTGCCGCCGGCGCGGTGGCGGCCGCCGGCCCGGGCGGTATGCCGGCGGCTGCCGTGAGCGCCGAGCCAGCGAGAAGCGCACGTCGCGAGATGTCGGCCATGGCGAGCTCCCTGCGGATGTCCACGCTATCGCATGGCAACGCCGAGCGTCGACCGCAAGCCGTACCCGGCCGCGCCGGGCTCGCTCGGGGCTCGCTCTTGGCAGCGGTTCGTCGCGGATGCTATCGCGGATGGCGGGGCGCTTGCGCGAGGGGTGTCGGCATTGCGCGGGTCAGCGTGTGTCCTTGTCGTCGGGCTGGCCGTCGGGCTCGGTGCCTGCGCGGGCGAGGACGGGCGAACGCCGGAGATGCGGCTTGCCGCCTGGGAGGCGGCCAATGTCTATCCGACGGCCTACAAGGCGGAGATCCTGGCTTATCTGCGCAGCTATCTGAACGATCCGACCAACGTCAGCGAAGCCGCCGTGTCCGAGCCGTTCCTGCGGCCGATGGGCGTCGGCAACCGCTACGTGGCGTGCCTGCGCTATAGTGCCAGGCGATCGTCCGGCAGCGCCGGTCCGATCCGCGAGCACATGGCGGTCTTCGTGTCCGGCAAGCTCGACCGGTTCGCCGACCTGCGTGGCAGCGAGCAGGCGAAATCCGAGCAGTCCAGGGGCGAGCAGTGCAACGGCGCCACCTATGCGCCGTTTCCCGAGGCGGAGCGGCTGGTGCGATGAGATGGATTTGTCGACTATGACGAGCGCGCCGCACATCTGATAGGAACTTCAAATCCGCCGCTTTAGGGAGGATGCCGGGTGTTCGATCTGACGGGCAAGGTCGCGGTGGTCACCGGCGGCAACGGCGGAATTGGCCTCGGCATGGCGCGCGGCCTCGCCGCCGCCGGCGCGGCCGTCGTCATTGCGGGCCGCAATCGGGAGAAGTCGCGCGCCGCCGTGGCCGACATCGAGCGCACAGGCGGCAAGGCGCTGGCCCACGAGGTCGACGTCACCGACGAGACCGCGGTCGCCGGGTTGGTCGAGACGACGGTCGCGCGGCTCGGCCGGTTCGACATCCTCGTCAACAATGCCGGTGTCAACATCCGTCAGCCGGTGCACGACCTGAGCGTTGCCGACTGGCACACCGTGATCGACACCAACCTCACCAGCGCGTTCCTCTGCGCCAAAGCCGCCTATCCGCGGATGAAGCAGGCGGGCGGCGGCAAGATCATCAACATCGGCTCGATGATGTCGATCTTCGGCGCGTCCTTTGCGCCCGCCTATGGGGCGAGCAAGGGCGGCATCGTGCAGCTGACCAAGTCGATGGCGTGCGCGTGGGCGGCCGACAACATCCAGGCCAATGCGGTGCTGCCGGGCTGGATCGATACCGACCTGACCAGGCGGGCGCGTGAGCAGATTCCGGGCCTCCATGACAACGTGCTGCGCCGCACGCCGGCCGGCCGCTGGGGTACCATCGACGACATGGCGGGCATTGCGGTGTTCCTGGCGAGCCCGGCGTCCGACTTCGTCACCGGCACCGCCATTGCGGTCGACGGCGGGTACGCGACCCAGGGCTGAGCGATCCGTTCGCTGAGGGTGATAGGATCGAGCGTTGGCGGGACCCCATCCGTGGGCCCGCGCAAGTGGTGGACTGACGCTCAGCCGATCGCGCCGCATTAGCCGAGCGATCGGGAAAAAACCGGGAGGAACCCATGGCGGAGCAGCGGCTGAAGCATTTCGGCTGGGGTCGCGAGGGCGAGGGCCTGACGGCCGACGAGGAGGCCTTTGCGCTCGCCCGCTTTCAGGATCATTTCCGCGTCGAAAAATTCGAGCAGGTCACGCCGCCGCGCCTCGATGCGATCGTCCTCGCACCGCCGCGGCTGACGCCGCCGCCGTCGCTGCGGCAGTTCATGTCGACCGACCGCTATGACCGGGCGGCGCACACCTACGGAAAATCGTATCCGGACTATGTGCGCGGGCTCACCGGCGACTATGCCCATGCGCCGGACGTGGTCGCCTATCCGGGCAGCGACGCCGAGGTGGCGGCGGTGCTCGACTGGGCGGGCGGCGCGCAGGCAGCCGTGACGCCGTTCGGCGGCGGCTCGACGGTGGTCGGCGGCGTCGAGGCAAGAGTCGACGGCACTCGCCACAAGGCGGCGGTGACCGTCGATCTGCGGCGGATCGGCCGGGTGCTGGAGGTCGACCGCACCTCGCGCGCCGCGCGCATCCAGGGCGGCGCGTTCGGTCCGGCGCTGGAGGCCGAGCTCAAGCCACACGGGCTGACGCTTCGTCACTTTCCTCAGAGCTTCGAGTTTTCCACCCTGGGCGGCTGGATCGCGACCCGCTCGGGCGGGCATTTCGCCACGCTCTACACGCACATCGACGATCTCGTCGAATCGCTGCGCGTGGTGACGCCGACCGGGATCTTCGAAAGCCGGCGCCTGCCCGGCTCGGGTGCCGGGCCGAGCCCGGACCGGCTGATGATCGGGTCGGAGGGCATCCTCGGGATCATCACCGAGGCCTGGATGCGGCTGCAGGACCGGCCGCGCTTCCGCGCCGGCGGCGCCGTGCGGTTTGCCGACTTCTTCGCCGCCGCCAGAGCCTTGCGGGCGGTCGCTCAATCGGGCCTCTATCCGGCGAACTGCCGCATTCTCGATCCGGCCGAGGCCTACAATACGGGAGCCGGCGACGGCTCGGTCGCCATCATGGTGCTCGCCTTCGAATCCGGCGATCACCCGGTCGAGCCGTGGATGGCGCGCGCGCTCGAATGCTGCGCCGATCATGGCGGCCGGCCCGAAGCCTCGGGCGGCGAGGACGCCCACCGCGCGGGCGCGGCAGGCCGCTGGCGCAATGCCTTCATCCGCATGCCCTATGGCCGCGAACGGCTGATCGAGCGCGGCGTGATCAACGACACCTTCGAGACCTCGATCACCTGGGAGCGCTTCGAAACCTTCCACGACCGCATCAAGGCGGCGACCGAAGCCGCCATCGGGGAGGCGACCGGACAGGCCGGCCAGGTGACCTGCCGCTGCACCCATGTCTACCCGGACGGACCGGCGCCGTACTTCACGTTCCATGCGCTCGGCCGCCACGGCCGGCTGATCGAGCAGTGGGACACCATCAAGTCCGCGGCGCTCGATACGGTGATCGCCGAGGGCGGCACCGTCACTCATCACCACAGCGTCGGCCGCGATCACCGGCCGTGGTACGACCGCCAGCGCCCGGCGCTGTTCGCCGCGGCATTGCGGGCGGCCAAGGGCGCGATCGATCCGCAGGGCCTGCTCAATCCGGGAGTCTTGATCGACCCGTGATCGGATTGTCGCCGGGTTTGTTTCAAAAAAAGCCGGCCCGCCCCGGGTGGGGCGGGCCGTTCGTTGCTCGAAATGACGTTATTCGATGACCTGGACGATGCGGTGGGTGCGCGGATCGACCAGCACGGTGCGGTCGTTGATCACCGTATAGCGATAGCCGCGCACGCCGTACTCCGGCGGAAGGTCCCAATATTCGATGCCGTCCGCCGGCAAAACCGCGCCGACGCGGACGTCATCCCGATAGCGGAAGGAGGGACGATGCTCGTGCACCACGTGCTCGTGGAACCGCGGGTGCTGGTCGAGGCCGAGGAGGCCTGCCACCCCACCTTCCACCCCGCCGACGACACCGCCGACGACGGCCCCCACCGGGCCGGCGGCTCGCTCGCCTTGCTCGGCGCCACGGGCCGCGCCTTCCGGCACACCCTGCGCTTGCGCGGCGACGCTCAGTACAGCGACCATCGTCGCGGTTGCTGCCGCAAGGACAAAGCGATTTCCGAGAGTTCGAACAGTCATGATCTGTCTCCCATTGTGAATAGCCCGGGTGACAAGGCGTTGGGCCTCGATTGGTTCCCTGTTATTGGCCGCCCGAATGGTGCAGAGCCGCAAAGCTGTATCATTGGCTCTAGGAATTTTGTCGAAGCTGCTGAATTATCTCAATATTTTCGAGCTTACCGTTGATCGCGTACGTACAATCGCGCGCGCGCCGTTCAGGGCTTGATGCTGCCGATGCCGGCCTGATCGGCGAGCGATCCGGCCTGACCCTGGGCGGCCGTGTCGTCGATGACGCCGTTGGGGCTCGCTTGGTCGACCGCAGTCGGCAGATGCTCGGCGAGCAGTTTCAAGGCCGCGTCTATCGGCAGTCCGAACTGCTGGGCGAGCTGCCGGACCTGCTCGTTGCCGAGTGCCGCGCGGAGCTGATCGGCCGACACCGGCAGGTTCGCGCCGCTGCCCAGCCACGACTGCACCTGGGTGCCCAGCCCTGCCTCCTGGAGCTTGTTCACGATGCCCTGCAGGCTGCCGAGATCGGTCTTGCCGAGCACCGCGGAGACCAACCCAGGCAGCGCCGACGCCTCGGCCTGTCCCAGTACGTCCTTCAATGTGCCGCCCAATGCCCCTGCGAGACTGTCGAACAGGCCCATGTCTTTCTCCTGCAAACAATACCGGCCAGAACCGGCCCGAACGACTGCGCGCCACGCGCCGTGGCGGTACCCTAGCCGAAAACGCGCCGTCGAAGAAGCCGCCCGTGGACGGCCGCGTCATGCAATCGGATGGCGGAGTTCCGCGACGGTGCGACCCTGACGCCACGGTCAGGCGGCAATGTCCGCGAGGACCCGATCGAGGATGCGGATCATTTGATCGATCTCGTCGCGCGTCACGGTCAGTGCCGGCATGAAGCGCAGCGTGTCCGGGCGCGGCGCGTTGATCAACAAGCCGTGCTGCAACGCCTTCGCGACGACCTCGGGTCCGATCTCGCGGGCGAGATCGAGCGCCAGCAGCAGACCCCTGCCGCGCACGCCGCCGCCGTGGTGGCGCCGCGACAGGCCTTTGAGACTTGCCGACAGATAGAGCCCGGTCGCACCGACGCCGGCCAGGAAGCCCGGCTCGGCGATCTTCTCCATGACGGCGCATCCGACCGCCGTGGAGAACGCATTGCCGTTGAAGGTGCCGCCCTGATCGCCGGGCGCGAAGCAGCAGACATCGCGGTCCGCCACCATCGCGGCGAGCGGAATGCCGCCACCGAGGCCCTTGCCCAATGTCATGATGTCGGGTGCGACCCCGGCATGCTCGAAGGCGAAGAATGTTCCGGTCCGGCCGATTCCGGTCTGGATCTCGTCGAGGATCAGCAGCAGGCCTTCGCGCCGGGTCAACTCGCGCAGATCGCGCAGGAACTGGTCCGCGGCCGGAAACACGCCGGCCTCGCCCTGGATCGGCTCCAGCATCACGGCAACCGTGCTCCGACCGATCAACCGCTCGACACTGCCCAGGTCATTGAGCTCGGCCTTGTGAAACCCCGGGACCTTGGGCTCGAACAGGCGCTCCCATTGCGGCTTTCCCGATGCCGACATGGTGGCGAGCGTCCGGCCGTGGAAGCCGTGGTCCATGGTGATGATCTCGAAGGCGCCGGAACGGTGCGTCTCGCCCCATTTCCGGGCGAGCTTGATCGCGCCTTCGTTGGCCTCGGCGCCGCTGTTGGTGAAGAAGGTCTCGTCGAGCCCGCTGTGGCGCGAGATCAGCTCGGCCAGCCGGATCATCGGCGCATTGTAGTACGACGGGCTGCAGTTGATCAGGCGCCGGGCCTGCGCCGTGATCGCGGCGACGATCGCGTCGGGACAATGCCCCAGACAGTTCACCGCCCAGCCCTGGATGAAATCGAGATAGTCCTTGCCGTCCTCATCGCGCAGCCAGGAGCCGCGCCCTTCGACGAAGACGACAGGCGGACGGCTGGTGATCTGCATCAGGGCGGCGAACGGGTCGTGGATGTCGGTGACGGCGGCGGCAGCCGGTGAACGGGTCATCCTGCTCTCCTGTGTGAGCCGGTGACGGAGACCCCGAAAACACGAAGGCCCCCGTCGTGTCCGGCGGGGGCCTTTCGTGGTCGACGATGCAGGTGCTAACGCATCCGCATATCCCACGCCCCCGCCGCGAGGCGGCGCGCACGGACGATCGAGCGGGCGGCGAGGGCTGCACTATGCATGTTCGTTGCAATGAATGCTGCCGGCATGCCTGTCAAGCGTTCAAATCGGTGAGCGGGCTCACCTCCGGACGAACATAGGACTAAGTCAGTGCCCGCCGGGCACAGCGTATTTACCACTCTTCGTCCACAGCCTCCGGGTTGCGCTTGTGTTCCACGCCAATGACCGCAGCCTGGGCGCACTTCACCAGCTCAGGGAGCTCGGCGTCTCGGTCGTGCTCAACGGCTTCGGCACCGGGTACTCATCGTTGAACGCCGCCCGCATGGCCGGCTGACCTTTCGGTCTAAGTCGTGATCAACTCGACGCATCTCGCCGCGGACCCCGTGCGCACCGGCACCACTGCAGGCCTCTGATCGACTTCAGGGTGCCGACCCAGAATGCGGCGGTCAGGTATCCGCCGAGGACGTCGGTCGGATAGTGGACCCCCAGATAGATGCGCGAAAGACCGATGGCTGCAATCAGCGCTGCGGCCACGGTCCAGATCGTGGCCCGGGCAAACACGCTTCGGCTCCGTCCCGCGAGCACCTCTGCCAGCACCCAGTAAAAGCACGATGACAACAGCGCATGGCCGCTCGGAAAACCGTAGGTGTCCGGCTCGGTGCCGAAAAACGGCTCCGGCCGAACCCGATGGACGGCATATTTCATCGTGTTTTCCAGGACGATGGCGCCCGCCATGATCCACGCCAGCGCGACCGCAGATTGTCGCCATCCCGCCATGAGGAATCCTGCGATCGCGATGGCGAGTGCCGACCCGAGAAACCTGACCGAGCCGAGAACCGTGATCGCTTGCATGAGCTCTGTCAGAGTTGGCGAGGCCCATTGATGGATCCCGAGGCGAACGGCAGCGTCGAAATTCCGGACGCTGGCGGACGACAAGGCGGCCGCGAGCCAGGCGAGCAGAGCCAGCGCGAGCAGCGTCCAGGCGATGTGCACAGTGAGCGCGGTTCGCTGGTGAATCATGACCCGCCTGGCCCGCCGCCGCGCATCCATCCCTCCGCGGTGCGGTGAAACCGGTCGTTCGAAGCGACGGCGAACGAACCGCGCTCGGCGTCCCAATTCAAGCATTCGACCGACACGTGCGGACGGTCGATGCGGACGATGTTGAATGAA
>JBEKZK010000175.1:0-8004 GCA_049509935.1 Xanthobacteraceae bacterium
AACGAGCTCCTGGTGCGCAAGCCCGAGCTGCTGACCGAGGATGCGTTCGGACGAGGCTGGATGCTGGTGGTGCGGCCGGCGCGCGACGACTGGCGCGACGGCCTCGTCGGCGGCGCCGCGATCGCGCCGGCGTTCGCCGCGTGGATCGCAGCGGGGGCTTACAAGGATCGTACCGAGTAGATGAACCGCAGCGCGCCGGTCGACACCGACATCGTGCTCGTGGGTGGCGGCCACGCCCACGTGCGCGTCCTCACCGCATTCGCGATGCGGCCGGTGACCGGCGTCCGGGTCACGCTCCTCACCCGTGACCTCGAAACCCCCTATTCGGGCATGTTGCCGGGGGTCGTCGCCGGTCTGTACACCGCCGAGGAGGCCCACATCGATCTCGTCCGCCTCGCGGCGGCGACCGGCGCCCGGCTGATCCATGGGCAGGCGATCGGTCTCGATCGCGAGCACAAGCGCGTCGTTCTCGCCGGCCGGCCGCCGATCGCCTACGACCTCGTCTCGCTGGATGTGGGGATCACGCCGGCGCTGGCGGCGATCGCCGGGGCTGCCGAGCATGGCATCGCGGTCAAGCCGATCGGATCATTCCTCGAGAAGCTCGATCGCCTGCTGGAGGAGTGCCGCCGTGCCGACGGCCGGCGACGCATTGCGGTGATCGGTGGCGGAGCGGGCGGCGTCGAGCTCATGCTGTCGCTGCGCTCCCGTCTGCTCGCCGAGGCCACGGCCGCCGGCAACCGCGCGAGCGCGTTCTCGTTCGATCTCGTCACCGCACGGGACATTCTCGACAACCACAATGGCCGGGTGCGCGACGCTTTCCGCCGCCTGCTGGCACGAGACGGCATCCGGCTCCACGAGCGGCGGGCCGCCCGCGCGCTGAGCCCGGGCGCGATCGAGCTCGATGACGGAGCACGGATCGCGACGGATGCCGTTCTGGTCACCACGGATGCGGCTCCGCCGGATTGGTTCGCCGGCACCGGGCTCGTGCTCGATTCCCGCGGCTTCATCGCCGTCGGGCCGACGCTGCAGACCCTGAACGACCCGGACGTGTTCGCGGCCGGCGACTGCGCCGCGCTGGTGCGGACGCCGCGCGACAAGGCCGGCGTCTTTGCGGTGCGCGCCGGTCCGCCGCTCGCCGCAAACCTGCGTCGGCGCGCACTCGGGCAAGCGCCGAGGCCCTGGCATCCGCAGCGTCGCCACCTGGCGCTGATCTCGACCGGAGAACGCTACGCCGTCGCCTCTCGCGGATGGCTCGAGGCCGAGGGCGCCTGGCTGTGGCGCCTCAAGGACCGCATCGATCGCCGCTGGATGCGGATGTATCAGGACACCGACGCGCTGGTCGCGCGCATGTCGGCCCGGGCGGCCGCCGGCGACGACGGCGGCAGCGCCGCCGAGGAGATGCGCTGCGGCGGTTGCGCCGCCAAGGTCGGTCCGCAACCCCTCGCGCGGGCGCTGGCGCGGCTTCCGGCCGCACTCGCGAGCGGCGTCATCGTTGGGCTCGATGCACCCGACGACGCCGCCGTGATCGGGCCTCCCGGCAGTGGTTATCTGGTGCAGTCCGTCGATTTCTTCCGTGCCTTCATCGACGATTCCTACGTCTTCGGGGAGATCGCCGCCAACCACGCTCTCAACGACGTCTTCGCGATGGGCGGCACGCCGCGTCACGCGCTCGCAACCGCCGTCGTTCCTCCCGGGCCCGGCGCGAAGGTCGAGGAGACGCTGTTTCAGCTGATCGCCGGCGCCCGCGCCTGCCTCGACCGCGAAGCCGTCGCGCTGGTCGGCGGCCATTCGAGCGAGGGGACGGATCTGGCGGTCGGCTTCTCGCTGACCGGGGAGGTCGCGCCGGAGCGAATCGTGCGCAAGGGCGGCCTGCGCGCCGGCGACGCGCTGGTCATCACCAGGCCGCTCGGCACCGGCATCCTGTTTGCCGCGGCGATGCGGGCACGCGCGAAGGCGCCCTGGATCGCCGCGGCGCTCGCCGACATGCGCCGCTCCAATCGGACGGCCGCCCGCATCATCGTCGATCACGGGGCCTCGGCGATGACCGACGTCAGCGGCTTCGGGCTGGTCGGGCACCTCGGCGAGATGCTGACCGCGAGCGGCGCCGAAGCGACCATCGACCTGTCGGCGCTCCCCCTCTACGACGGCGCGCTGTTGCTCGCTCGCGATGGCATCGCATCCACCTTGCTGCCGGAGAATCTTACACTCGGCCCGCTGCTGCGCCACGACATCGACGCGGCGGCGCGCGCCGTGCTGTTCGACCCGCAGACCGCGGGCCCCCTCCTCGCCGGCGTTCCTGCCGAGCACGCCGCGGCGTGCGTCGCCGATCTCGCCGCCGCCGGCCACCGGTTCGCCGCCGTCATCGGGCGGGTGGGCAAGGTCGGCCTGTCGACGCTCGAGGTGGGGATTGCGACGAGGGGTTCGCTGGCGGGCTGACGAGCGGGTGGTCGGCGCGCGACCAGCCGTTCCACCTCCATACGGCGAAGGTATCAAAATACTCTTCGCGTCAACCGCGCATCGATCCTTTGGATCGCGGCCGGATTTGGGGATTCTCGCTGCCCGCACGGCTTTCCGGCAATTCCTCCGTGTGTTATCATATGAATGCTGGCAACTCGGCATTGTGCCCGACAGGGAAATGGGCAGGAATGTCATCACGGCTCGGGAAGGTATTGGTGGCTTTCGGCCTCGGGCTCGCGCTGTCGGGGTGCCTGACCACACAGCAGCCGGGTCCGGATCCATCGATCGCGGCCGCCAACGAGGCCACCCGGCAGAAGGCCAAGCAGGACCGCGAAATCTCCACCAACCGTCTGCTCGCCCGCTATGCGGCATGCGTCCGCGCCGCCTTTGCGGACCAGTACGACAAGAATGTCGAGAAGGGCGCCGCCGCCGACCTCGCGTTCGCCGCCTGCCAGGCCGACGAGCAGGCGCTCCATACCTGGTTCACCGAAAATCCCGTTGCCTCGGCGCCGATCCGCACCAGCATGAGCGACCGCAAGCTGAGGCTCCGGGAAGAGCTGATCGCGCAGTACCCTTGAGCCGGTCTACCCCGACAAAGTCCCTCCCCCACCAGGCCTCGATCGTGCTCTCTCTTGTGTTGGACCGGCCCGGCGCGCAAAGTTCCGGCCGCTGGTGATTGTCGAGGAAAGGCTGAGAGATGACTGGGTTCCGGCTGCTCGCGTCATGGGTGGCAACCGCCGCCGCTGCCACGATGCTGACGGCGTGTGGGGGTTCGAGCATGTTCCCCTCTCCCTCGGTTGCGCCGTCGGCCGCCTCGGCGCCCACGATCCGGCCGGAGGAGATCGTCGGGAAGTGGGGCTATGGGGCCTATTACAACGAAAAGGACCGGGCGCGGACCCAGACCGCCGCCGCAGCCGAGTGCACCAGGCCGGTGATCATCACGCGGGGGCCGAATGGCGGCGTGATGATGCCCGTGGTCAACCAGGCGCAGGCGGAGCTCACCATCAAGGGCGGACCCGGCGGCAAGAATTTCCTCGGTCCGCCGGGCGAGGCCGGCGGGGACAAGGACAGCGAGATCATATCGTTCGACGGCAGGATCCTCGTCACCCGCACGGTTGCCTCCGACGAGGTCGGTCGAGCCACCTCGGTCTATGTCCGGTGCGGCCCGAAGGCGTGACCTGACGGTGCTCGAGGATGTGTCTCGCCGCCTCCTCGAGGATGATCGTCCGACGGTGGTACTTCGAGCACCGTGGTCGTCCGCGACGACCGGAACGGAACCGATGCGTTTCGAACCCCGTTAATCGACGCTTAAGTCCTGGACCGGCAATGGATTCGGGCCCCCGATTCGTTCTGCGTGAACGAACCGGGACCGGCCGCGGTGTGCAACCGCCCCCGTGACCTTTCGGCAACGTCGCGCCGGCGATCGGACGTCGGACCCGGTGATGCAGTTGCAAAACGGTCCCGCCCTGCTTATGTACCCTGCGTTCGAGATTTTGCCTGCTCTTGCAGCCTGCCCGCCTGCGGCGCATCCCAAGACAACGCCGAATTCGGACGGACCGCGCGATGGTCGCGCGGCAATCGACGCCGACCGGCGTTCTCAAAGGAGGCCATACATGGCTGAAGGTACAGTGAAGTTTTTCAATGCCCAGAAGGGGTTCGGATTCATCCAGCCGACCGACGGCGCCAAGGACGTGTTCGTCCACATCTCGGCGGTCGAGCGCGCCGGCATGAGCAGCCTGCATGAAGGGCAGAAGCTCAGCTTCGACGTCGTCAGCGAGCGTGGCAAGCTCGCCGCCGCGAACCTGCAGAACATCTAGTTTTTTCTGGTGCCGAGCTGGCCCGGCGCACCAGCGCCGGGCCTTTTGTCATTCGTTCGTCATCGGCTTGTCGAGAGTACGTTCCGACCGGGCTCGATCGGAACTGGACGTCCTTGATTTGAGTGGGAGACTGGAAAATGGCGAGAAAGCCCACGAGCCGCATCGAATTCGTGATGTTCGACGTGTTCTACGAAGACGGGTCCCGCCGGTCGAACCGCAAAGTTCCGAGCACGGTGCTCGGCGGCATCGACAAGGACTCCGCCGCGCGCGCCATCATCGAGGAGCAGGACCGCCTGATCGCCGAGAAGTCGGGCATCCCGCCGCTGCCGATCGAAAGCATTCGCAGATCCGCACAGAAGTGAGGTCGAGCCTCATAGGCGCCGTGATAAGAAATTATCGCGCTCTCAGCGTCGTCATCGCCCGGCTTGACCGGGCGACCCAGTAGCCGAGAGCCCTCGAAATTGCGCACCGCGATATCTCAACTGGCCACCGTGGTTACTGGGCCGCCCGCTTGAAGCGGGCGATGACGACGTTGCATACGTGTTGGGATGTAAACCTAGCGCCTATGAGGTCGGACCTCACCTCCGGCGCCCGTAGGGCAGCGGGCCGTCGTCCGCCGGCACGATGATCATGCCGATCGGCCACAGCGCCAGGCCGGCGAGCTTCAGGTGCGCCCAGGCGAACGGGATGCCGATCACCGTCACCGCCAGCAGCACGGCGGTGACGAGATGGCCGAGCGCCAGCCACCAGCCGGCGAGCACCAGCCACACCACGTTCCCGAGAACGCCGAGCGGCCCGGTGCCGATGTCCTCCTGGCCCGAATAGGCGGCACGCGACACCGCCTTCTGGCCGAACGGAAGCAGCGTGTACGCCGCGATGTTGATCGCCGCCCGCGCCCACGGCAGTCCGATGATAGTGATCGCCATGATGACGGCGGCAATCAGCCAGCCGGCCGCCATATAGAGGCCGCCGCACAGCATCCACAGCACGTTCAGCATGAGTGAAAAGGCCGACATGGCACTCCTTCCCGATCCGCCGACGATGCGCCGTCATCGACGCGGTCGCGCCGATCCGGACACCACCTGATGTGGATACTGGGCTGCCGTCCCGCCACCTCCGCGACCGTGTGAATGAATCGATTTATCCCGGCCGTCATCGCCCGCTTCGAGCGGGCGACCGGTGGGCCGAAAAGCAACGGTCTGGCGCTCCCCAGGTTCCCTATCGCATTACCGCAATCCTGCCGGACGATCGACCGTCGGGCCACGCGCCGAGATGCGCACGGTCAGGCGGATTTTCGTCCGCACTTCGTTTGACAGCCGTCGGAATCCGGCGGCGTCGGCACATACGCTTTGTGCCAACAACAGACATCAATTACGGCAGATAGGCCGCAGATACAGGCAGAGGCCAACTTACGTGCCGCAGGGGATGCCTGCTGACAAGGCCCGGCTAGAGGGGCAATAGCCATGGTTGACTTTGCCGAGTCCGCATCCGCGGTAATGCTGACATATCGGGCCGATCAGGTCGACAATGGTTGGGTCTGGCGCAAACTGCGCGACGACGGCGAGGTGACCCTCAGCCACGTTTTTTTCTTTGAGCGACGCGATCTCGTGGCAGAGCCTGAGGAAGACGACGCTGAGAATGACTACGGCGACTTTGAATACCGCTTCCGCTTCGCAATTCGAAGTGATGGCTACCTTCACATCGAGGGACGGATCCTCGGTATCGATAACCCGGTGTTGATCGCCGAGGCGAGTCTCCGCCTCGAGCGCAAGGTCTTCGTCGCCGAGCGGAACATCTCAGTCTTCGGAAAGATCGCCGAGCTATTCCCGCCTGGCCCACCGATCATCATCGGCGGCGCGCGGCCCGGCGCCATCCCTGTCTCGGACTTTCTGGAGCTGCTGAGAAAATTCCCGAACACCGGCGAGCTCAAGCGCTACGCCGCCGCGCGGATCGCGACCGTGATCGGCGACTACATCGCGCCGTTGAAGGACGCTAGAGAGCAGTACGAGGCCTATCTGAAGCGGCGGCGCTCGACAGTGCCGGACCGGCCACTGCCGCAATCTGAGCTTCTGCAGACCGAGATTGAAAAGTATGTCGGGTCTTCGCGGATTCGTGTGGGTGATTTTCAGGCATTTTAGAGCTTTTGAGCCACATGGATAGGGGCTTTCTGCCGGCTCGGGCGACTCTCGAATTTTGGTCGCGAATCGGGCATGTTTCCGCGGCGCCATTGATGGCGCAACGTGGGGGCGGGTCCTGGCTACTTCAACGAATCGTCGGCGATTGCTGGACGCATATCGGTTTCCTGGCTTTCGGCCGATGGAGCACGTGCGTGGGATCTTTGGTGACCCCCATGCCCGCATAGTTACGCTCGTTCGGCGCTCAAAAAAACGACCTGCAGCACATGTCGACAGGTGCGCGCTGGCTGGTACGATCGCACAGTTCGTCGCGTTCGTGATCTTGCCAGCGGAGGCGTTCGCATATTCTTGGAGTTCGAGGTGCGGCGCGTCCATTGCCGCCGCTGCGGGGTGAGACGCGAGCGTCTGGAGTTTCTGGCGGACAACCCGCACTATACCAAGCGTTTTGCATTTGACGTCGGCCGACGCTGCCGCAACGCCCCGATCTGGGATGTCGCGCAGGAACTCAAGCTGAACTGGCACACGGTCAAGGAACTGGACAAGCAATACATGCGCGCGCAGCTCGCCAAGGCGGGAACTCCAGGGCCGACGGTGATCGGGATCGACGAGATCTCGATCCGAAAGAGCCACGACTACCGGATCGTGGTCAGCGACCTCATCCGTGAACGCCCGATCTGGTTTGGCGGCGACGACCGCTCGGAAACCAGCATGGCACAGTTCTATCAGTGGCTTGGCAAGAAGAGCGGACGCGTCCGCCTCGCCGTCATGGACATGTGGAAACCGTTTCGCAATGCCACCAAGGCGTCGGCGCCGCAGGCTGCGATTCTATTCGATAAGTTCCACATCATGCGTCATCTGGGTGAGGCGCTCGACCAGGTGCGAAAGAGGGAGTATGCGCGGCTCTCCGGGAAAGACCGTCGCTACATCAAGGGGCAGAAGTATACGCTCTTGTCGCGCAAGGAGAACCTCACATTGGAAGGCCGTCAGGCACTAAAGACCTTGCTGCGGGCCAACAAACGACTGAACGCCGCTTACCTGCTCAAAGAGTCGTTCGATCAACTGTGGAGCTATGAACACGAGGGTTGGGCGCGGCGTTTCTTTGACAACTGGCGTTCCGCGCTCAAATGGCAGCGTCTGAAGCCTTTACGAGAAATTCGCCGACATGATCGATCGTCACTGGGAAGGCATCGCCGCCTACTGCAAGCCCGATAACAAGGTCTCGCTCGGCTTCGTCGAAGGGATCAACAACAAGATCCGGGTCATTCAGCGCCGCGCTTACGGGATACGCGACGAAGAATACTTGCGGCTCAAGATCCTCACCTGCAGGCTACCGAAGCTCTAAAATGCCTGAAAATCACCCACACGAATCCGCGAAGAAGACCCAGTATGTCTACATCCGCGACACCATTGCCGAGTGGCTAAAGACCGGCGTGAGACGCTCGGAAGGCGATTGGCAGAGGATGATCATCAACTTTCTGCTGCTGATATTCCCGAAATGCGTGGCGGTGCTGTCGAACGTGAAAGTGGTGGATGCCTATTCGGCGCCCGGCTCGATAAAGGACCGCTTCATCGACCTGGCTCTCGTGGACGCCGGC
>JBEKZK010000176.1:0-7976 GCA_049509935.1 Xanthobacteraceae bacterium
GTTGCGGTGCGGTCGTTGCGCAAATAGTCGAGAAAGATCCGGCCGCCGCGCTCCTTCTTCGCCATGTTGATGAGATAGCGCTGCGGCGCGTCCGCCGCCATGCGCTCGCAGACCGCGCGCGCGAACGCCTTGGCATCGGGCCAGCCGAGCTCGGCCTTGCCGCCCCGTTTCGGCGCCAGCGGCACCACCACGTGCAGGCCCTTGCCGCCGGTGGTCTTGCAGAAAGGCACCAGCCCGAGCCCCTCGAGACGACCGCGCAGCTGCTTCGCGGCCTCGACCACGGCTGAGAAGTCGAGGTCCGGCGCCGGGTCGAGATCGAACACCAGACGGCCCGGCACGTCCGGGTTGCCCGGACGGCAGTTCCACGGATGCAGCTCCAGGCCGGCCATCTGGGCCACCGCGATCAGCCCCTCGGCGCGGTCGATCTGCAGGTAGGGCTTGGGCTCCCCCGACACCTTCACGGTCTCCAGCAGGCTGGATTGTCCCGCCATGGCGTGGCGCTGGAAGAAGCTTGCAGCCGCGATCCCGTCGGGAGCGCGAACGATGGAGCACGGCCGGCCCTTCAGGTGATCGATCATCCAGGAACCGACGGTCTCGAAATAGCGGGCGAGATCGAGCTTGGTGACCGGGCGGCCGTCGCCGCCGTCCGGCCATAGCGCCTTGTCGGGTTTCGAGATCGGGACGCCCATCACGACCGCGTCCCCCGAGCGGCTTGCGGCCCGAGGCGTTGCCGGTCGGACGCGGCCGGAGCCGGCGCGCGCCACGACGCTCGGGGCGTTGTCCTGGCCCGCGCCGGGCGCCACCTTTCGCGACGATGTCCTAGCGGTCGCGGCCCGCGCCCGCGCCGGGCGCCTTGCCGGTGCCGGATCGGCGCCGCTGTCCCACACCGCGTCGGGCCGTGCGGCGCCCTTCCCGGCCAGCATGAACGGCTTCGGCCCGCGGCCCTTGCCGGCGGCGATCTCCGCCATGGTGCGGCCCGAGGCGACCGACGCGTCCAGCGCCAGCGGGGCGTCCTCGCCATCGCGTGCGCAGTCGTCGCGATGCTTGATCAGCAGCCAGTTGGTGCGCTTGCCTCCGGCGCGGTCCTTCTTCATGCGCACCAGCACCCAGCTGCCGCACAGGCGCTCGCCGTCGAGGCTGAACTTCAGCTCGCCCCTGCTCAAGGCCTCCTGCGGTGACGCGGTGCCTTCCGGCTCCCAGGTGCCGCGATCCGCCATCTGCACGGTGCCGCCGCCGTATTCGCCCGGCGGGATCGTGCCTTCGAAATCGCCGTACTCCAGCGGATGATCCTCGACCTCCACGGCAAGCCGCTTGTCGTGCGGGTCGAGCGAGGGCCCGCGGGTCACCGCCCATGACTTGAACACGCCGTCGAGCTCGAGGCGCAGATCGTAGTGAAGGCTGCGCGCCGCATGCTTCTGGATCACGAAGCGCAGGCGCTTCGACCGCGCCACGCTGGCCTCGCCGCGCGGCTCGGCGGTCTTGGCGAAATCGCGCTTGGCCCGGTATGCGGTGAGCTTCTTGCTCGCGGCTGCGGAGGATTTTGCCATGGCATTCAGCTACGCGCCGTGGCGTCCCACGATGGCGATCGAGCAGACGTTCTGGTGCGGGAAGCCGCCGAGATTGTGCACGAGTCCGCGCACCGGCTCGGTCTCGCGCTGGCGCGGACCGGCGCGGCCGAGCATCTGCAGATAGATCTCGTAGATCATGCGCAGGCCGGAGGCGCCGATCGGGTGGCCGAAGCATTTCAGCCCGCCGTCGATCTGGCACGGCACCTTGCCGCCGGCATCGTAGAACCCGTCCATGATGTCGCGTGGCGCCCCGCCCTCGGGCGAGATCGAGAGGTCCTCCATGGTGACCAGCTCGGTCACCGAGAAGCAGTCGTGCACCTCGATCAGGCTGAGCTCCTCGCGCGGGTTGCGGATGCCGGCTTCGTGGTAGGCGCGCTTGGCGGCCACCCGCGTGGTGGCGAAGTAGCTGCCGTCCCACGAATTGTGCTGGGCCTCGACGCCGTTCGACACCGCGAGCTGCAACGCCTTCACGGTGACGAGGTCGTGCTTGCCGAGGCTCTTGGCAATCTCCGGCGTGGTGACGATGGCGCAGGCCGCGCCGTCGCTCACCCCGCAGCAGTCGAACAGGCCGAGCGGCTCGGCCACCATCGGGGCGTTGAGGACCTGGTCCATGTCAATCCGGTTGCGCAGATGCGCCTTGGCGTTCTTGGCACCGTTGTCGTGGCTCTTCACCGAGATGTGCGCCATCGCGTTCTTGAGGTCGGCGGCGCTGATGCCGTGCTTGGCCCGATAGGCGGCGGCGAGCTGGGCGAAGCTGCCGGGCGCCGACATGTTGGCCCAGTACATCGAGGCGAGCGCGCCGCGGCTGCGCTGCGGCAGGCCGCCATAGCCGGTGTCCTTGAGCTTCTCGCAGCCGAGCGCCAGCGCGATGTCGCAGGCGCCCGAGGCGACCGCATAGGTGGCGCCGCGAAACGCCTCGGAGCCGGAGGCGCAGTAGTTCTCCACCCGGGTGACCGGGATGTAGGGCAGCCGCAGCGCCACCGCGAGCGGGACGCCCGACTTGCCGACATGCTGCTCCTCGATCGCGGTGGCGAACCACGCCGCGTCGATCCGCCCGGTCTCGATGCCGGCGTCCGTGAGCGCCTCCTCGTAGGCCTCGACGATCAGATCCTCGGCCTCGGCATCCCAGCGCTCGCCGAACTTCGAGCAGCCCATGCCCAGAATGGCAACCTTGTCGCGAATTCCCGTAGCCATGATTCAGGCCTCCGCCTTCATAGAACCCGTTGAGTTGACCGCTTCGCCGGAAAGTGCGCGAGCCGGCGCCGCTTTCCAGAAGTATCGCACGAAACCGCGCTGCGGATCACGCTCCTTGATGCGGAACACCATGCGCATCGGCATGCCCACCTCGACCTTGCCGACGTCGACATCGGTGAAGTCCGCCATCAGCCGGCCGCCCTCCTCGAACTGCACCATGCCGTAGTGCGCCGGCGGATCGGCCGAATAGGTGAGATAGTCGGCCGACCACGACAGCGTCTTCGCCGGAAAGTCGGCGAACGGCTGGTCGTCCTGGGTGTTGAGCGCATTGCAGTTGGGATTGACGCAGATCCGCGACTTGGGGAACTGCACGGTGCCGCAGGTGCGGCAGCGCCCGCCGACGAAGCCGAGGATCATGTCGCGCTTGCGGTACAGCGTCGACAGCGGGGTCTGCTTGTCGACCTCGGCGCGCAGGCCCTTCTCGATCTTCACCAGGTCGTTGAACGCCAGATATTTCTGGTAGTTGGTCTCGGTCTTGCCGCGGGCGAGCGATCCCGTGATGCCGCTCGCCGGCCGCGCCCCGGCGATCGCCGCCGTGACCTCGAACAGGAGCGCGTCGCAGCCCTGGCCGAAGCCTGCGACCAGGATGCGGTCGCCGGGCCTGGCCTGCTCCAGCGCATGCGCCAGCATGACCAGCGGATGGCTGGCGCCGGTATCGCCGCAGCCGGCATGGAGGTTGTCGCGCACGCTGGTCTCGGCGATGCCGGCGCGCTTGGCGATGCCCACGGCGACCCGCGGCAGGGTGCACGGCAGGCAGAAGTGCGCGATGTCCTTGCCGGCGACGCCGGCCTTCTCGATCAGCGCATCGATCACCGGCGGGACGATCTTGTTATAGCCCTCGTCGCGGATCCAGCGCTCCTCCCAGACGTAGTCGAACTCGCGGCCGTGGCCGCGATAGTGGTCGACGAAATCGACCGCGACCGAGTGGTGGGCGATCAGCCGGGCGACGCCGTCGTCGGGCCCGAGCAGCAGCGCCACGGCGCCGTCGCCGCTGGTCAGCTCGAGCTGGCTCGCGGCCGCGGTGCGGCGCTGCTCGGCAGCGATCACCAGTGCCGGCTTGCGCCCCGCCCCGACGGCACCCGCCGCCGCGATCAGCGCCGAGGTGCCGGCGCGCTGCGAGTGCGCGATGTCCAGCGTCGCCACCTCATCGCCGAGCAGCAGCGCCTGCGCCACGATGCCGCCGTTGAGGCGATCGTCGAATGGCGCCGAGGTCGACGCGAAGTAGAGCGACGCGACGCTCGTGCGGTCGCGATCGCCGAGGCAGTCGCGCGCCGCCTCCACCGCCATGGTGACCGGGTCCTCGTCCCAGTTGCAGATGGCGCGCTCGGATTTGGCCTGCGATTTGAGCGCCGGGTTGGCCCAGCTGTTGGCGTCGACGATCGCCTTGCGGCTCATCCGCAGCCGCGGAATGTAGCCACCGAACGCCGTGATACCGACCATGTTTGTCCTCGTATTTGCTGATGCTTGGATCGATCAGTCGATCGAGGCGGTTCAACAAGTACGGCGGTACTCCCTCTCCCCTGCGGGGAGAGGGAGCCGTCTGAGATTGGTGAAGCGCCCCGAATAACTCCCTGTCGCTGCTTGTACCTTGCTGCTCCCGGATTTCATCCGGGCTACCAATACTCGGCGTAACCGTTGTTGAGCACGACCACGTCGCGCTCGACGACGCGCGAGCGGAATGCCGCCTGCCCCGGGGCGGTGCGCCAGATCTCGGTGCGGATGGTCTCGCCGGGGAAGACCGGCGAGGAGAACCGCACATCCATGCGGGTGAGCCGGCTCGGATCGTAGCCGCACAGCAACCGCAGCAGCGCGTGGCCGGCGACGCCGTAGGTGGCGAGCCCGTGCAGGATCGGCCGCGGGAAGCCGGCGACGCGGGCGACCTCGGGATCGATGTGCAGCGGGTTGAGATCACCCGACAGCCGGTAGATCAGCGCCGCGCGCCGCGAGGTCGGCAGGTCGCAGGTGAGCTCCGGCGCCGACTGCGGGATCGGCCGCGGCGCCGGACTGGGACCGCTTGGGCCGCCGAAGCCGCCGTCGCCGCGGCAGAACGTGGTCGAGGTGAGCGTGCACAGCGGCTCGCCGTCGCGGCGGTCGATCAAGGTGCGGCTGGAATAGATCAGCGCGCCCTTGCCGGGTCCCTTGTCGACGATCTCGTCGATCCGGGTGCGCGCCGAGACCTCGCCTTCGGCCGGCAGCGGGCGGTGCAGGACAAAACCCTGCTCGCCGTGCAGCACCTGCTTCCAGTCGACCCCGGAGCGCGGATCGCGCACCCAGAACCCGGGGCGACTGAGCACCACGCCGAGCGTCGGCAGCGCCTTCAGCCCCTCCTCGAAGAGGAACGTCAGCTCGTTGGCATCGGTCGGATCCTCGCCGAGGCCGACGCCGAGCGCGTAGAGGATAGTGTCCCGGGAGGTGTAGTGCTGCACCACGTCATCGAACGGCCAGCTCCTGAGGCGCTGATAGTCGATCGCCATCAGATCGGATCCCAGGAGAACACGTCGCCCGAGCGTTCGAGCGGATAGAACGAGCCCTTGAGCGCCGGCAGCATGTGCTGGGCGAGCGTCTCCGCGGTCCACCCTTCGCTGCGATGCACGCTGCGGATCGGCCGCGGCTGGCTCATCAGATAGATCTCGTTGCGGCGGACGCCGAAGATCTGACCCGTCACCTCGCGCGAGAGATCGCTCGCCAGAAACACCGCCATCGGGGCGATCTTCTCCGAGCCCATGGTCTTGATGCGCTCGACGCGGGCCTTCTCCTCCGGCGTGTCGGTCGGGATGGTGCCGATCAGCCGGCTCCAGGCGAACGGCGAGATGCAGTTGGAGCGCACGTTGAAGCGCGCCATGTCGAGGGCGATCGACTTCGACAGGCCGACGATGCCGAGCTTGGCGGCCGCGTAGTTGGCCTGGCCGAAATTGCCGATCAGCCCCGACGTCGAGGTGAAGTGCACGTAGGAGCCGCTCTGCTGCTCGCGGAAATACCCCGCCGCGGCGCGCGAGACGTTGAAGCAGCCCATCAGGTGCACGTCGATCACCATCTTCCAGTCGACGTGGGACATGCGATGGAAGATGCGGTCGCGCAGGATCCCGGCGTTATTAATGACGCTGTCGATGCGCCCGAACTGCTCGACGGCGGTGCGCACCATGCGCTCGGCGCCGGTCGCCTCGGTGACGCTGTCGGTGTTGGCGACCGCCCGGCCGCCCGCCTTGGCAATCTCGGCGACGACCTCGGATGCCGGACCGCTGTCGGCGCCCTCCCCGTCCGCCGCGCCGCCGAGATCATTGACCACGACCGCCGCGCCTTCGTGCGCGGCGAGCAGCGCGATGTCGCGCCCGATGCCGCGGCCGGCGCCGGTCACCAGGACCACCCTGCCCTCGAGAGCTCTTGTCGTCATCGACGGTCCATCCTTCCCGGAGATTGCTCGAGCATGCGCCGGCGGCTGCCGGCGGCTGCCCATCTGTCGCGGCGGCGCGTGCACACGCCAGACGCGCATGGTTTCAACAATGAAATCAGGAGCAGCCGACCCGTCATCACCAGTAAATTCCTCCCGCGCGATCCGAGCCGTTCTGCGGCGGCTCGATGGTCGCGTCGACCTGCAGCAAAACTCATAGTCGGCGGCTCGACAATGGACAAGTGATGTTGGCGGCTCGCCTCGGCGGCCGCCGGCAGAGTCGGGTCGGGCGTCGCCGGGAGCGGTGCTCTTCGCCCGCGGCGGGTTCGGATTTCCGACGAATTACAGGTTGGACCTCGCCGGCCGGCCGAGCGACCGGGTGACGAAGGCTGCCGGTACGGGTGCCTTAGGGTCGTCGATGCACCAGGCCGGCGGCGGCGCGCCCCAGGCGCCGGCGGTGCGCTCCGCGCCCCAACCGGTCGCGGTCCGCCTGCCGGAAAAAGCCGAAGCCCGGCAGGGCGGGAATGATCACATGGACAACGTCCAATGCGCTCGCACCATGTGCGGTCGGATCGGTGAGCGGCGCGATGATCTTCAGCTGAGAAATCGAAGCTGCCGCATGGGAATGTGAGGATCGAGGTCGAAATCCAGGCTTGCCGGCGCCATCGGACTTCGATGGACATCACGAGTTCATCCATAATTAAGTTTCTGTCGTTAGTTCTATCAACTACGAAAGTTGGAAGTGCTGAGGAATCGTCAGCGGCAAGATGCTCGCTGACGGCGAACGCGCTTCCCACCCTCAACGCACCCGGCACGCGCGCACGGTTGGTAGGAGCCTCGTGATGAAATCCCTGTCGTTGGCCAAGCACGGATTCATGACTTTCTGGTATTCCTACGTCGGGGCCCTGAATTCGATCTGGCCGTCGATCACCCTCCAGGGGAAGCAACTCGTCATTTTCCCGAACGTCTACAAGCCGCTCGAGAACGAGCAGGTCTGCGCCGAATATTGCCGAGAAGGCGACCGGGTGCTGGATCTCGGCTGCGGCAGTGGCGTCGGGGCCGTATTCTGCGCCCCGAAAGCCCGGGAGGTGATCGCCGTCGATATCAGCTTGGCCGCGGTCAGAAACACCGAGGAGAACTGCAGGATACACGGATTGCAGAACGTCAAGGTGCTGCAGAGCGACATGTTCTCGCGTGTCGAGGGGAAGTTTGACCTCATCCTGGCAAACTCGCCGTACATCGAGGATGAGTTCGATGTCGCCGAGCAGCAATTCGCGACCTCGGTGAAGTACATGCCTACGCTTTTCGCCCAGGTTGGCGGTTATCTCGCGGACGGCGGTCGCCTCCTCATCCAGTTTCCCTCCCGGTCTCGGCCGCGAATCGAAAAGCTTGCTTCCGAGCACGGCCTGGAATTGATTTCCGCGCAGCCGTTGCCTCGCAAATCGCTGGCCCTGTCGCTGTGGAGCGCGCTTTATCTGCAGGTTGGATTCAAATCGACTTTATACCTGCTGCAGCGGCAGTCGGATCGATCACTCGCGGACGGTGGAATCGGCTCGAGCAGCGTCTCGCTTGCCGCGGCGTAGAGCTGTCATAACAGGTGGCCCACATCCTGTTATGAACGGGCGGTGCCGCATGGCTCATATCAAGGTATGAGCCGGGCAATCGCACGTGCAATTGGCCTGTCGAGCGTCCCCGATCATTTTTACGATCGCGGTCGATGGACGGCGCAGCCGGACGCCATCCACCAGGACGCCATCCACCTCGAC
>JBEKZK010000177.1:0-7919 GCA_049509935.1 Xanthobacteraceae bacterium
GCCCTCTCCCCAACGGGGAGAGGGAGCCGCGCCGTGCCCGTTGCACGCGCGCGACATTCCTCTGGGCAACTCACATTGGCGGCGTGAGGCCGTTGCGTCCGTAGTTGATCCGTGGTGCCTGCACGGTTCCGTCCGGCTGCTTCCTGGCCGCCTCGATGAAGATTTTCGCGCCGGGCTGCAGCTCGGCCCGGTCGCCCGGCATGTAGGTGACGACCGGAACATCCGGCGCCACCGTGATCTTCTTCTCGCCGTCCTTGTATTTGACGCTCAGCGTCTGTCCGTCGACCCCGGTGACCGCCTGCTCGACGTTGGCGTTGGTCATGGTGCTCTGCGGCCGCAGATCCCACGGATAGTGTCCCTCGCCGGTCCCGCGCATCGACTCCGGGAAGATGTGCACCTCGACGGCCTTCTGGCTGCCGTCGACCTGCGGCATGCCGGTGACGCCGACGAACATTCCCGGCTTGATGTCGGAGAGCGACGCCTTGACGATGGCGACGACGAGCGCGTTGTCGGCGAGCGTCACCTTGACCTCGGCGCCGTCGCGCGCCTTGATCACATAGACCGGGCCGTCGACCCGATCGATGGTGCCGCGGACGCGAACCGTGTCCTGCGCCTGCGCGCCCGACGCGAGCACGGTCATCGCCAGCGCGCCGCCAATCAGAAGCCTGGTTTGCATGGTCTCCTCCCGAGATTCGAGGCATCGGCCACATCGGCCATGTGCCGTCCCCTCGGTTCGCTTCTACACGAGCGAGTAGCCCGCAGCAGCCGGCACGTCGAGCGCGCGGCGCAGGAATCGGAGTGCCGGCACGGCCGCGCCGGCGCCATGATCGGCAGCGGCGAGGACTTTTGCGATTGCGGCGCAAGGCTCGGAGTGTGTGGCCCGGCGCACCCGCCCATATTGCCGACAACAGGACAACGAGACGCAAAGGCGATAAGCGATGGACACCATGGTGAGCTTCGAGCAACCGGCCGCAGCCGCGGCCTTCGCCGACGATGCGGCCCGCTGGGAGGCGGTCCGCCGCCGCGACCCCGCCGCCGACGGCTGCTTCCTCTACTCGGTGGCGACCACCGGGGTCTATTGCCGCCCGTCATGCGCGGCACGGCCGGCGCGGCCCGGGAACGTCGCGTTCCACGACACCGCCGCGCAGGCCGAGCGCGCCGGCTTCCGCGCGTGCAAACGCTGCCGTCCCGATCTCGCGCCCCGCGCCGATCGCGACGCCGCGATGATCGCGCAGGCGTGCCGGACGCTGGACAGCGCCGATGACCCGGTGCCGCTCGCAGCACTCGCTGCCCGGGCCGGGCTGAGCCCGGCCTGGTTCCACCGCACCTTCCGGCGGATCACCGGCGTCACCCCGAAGGCCTACGCGGACGCCCGCCGCCAGCGCCGGGTGCAGGACCAGCTCGCCGCCGGCAGCGCGGTGACGCAGACCATCTACGACGCCGGCTTCAACTCGTCGGGACGGTTCTACGAGGCGGCGCCGGGGATGCTGGGCATGACACCCGGCGCCTACCGCGCCGGCGGCCGCGGCGAGACCATCCGCTATGCGGTGGGCATGAGCTCGCTCGGCTGCGTGCTCGTTGCCGCCACCGACCGCGGGATCGCGGCGATCACCCTCGGCGATGCCCCAGCAGCGCTCGTCGCGGATCTGCGCCGGCGCTTCCCCAAAGCCGATCTGCGGGAGGCGGATGCGGGATTTGCCAGCTCGGTGGAGGCGGTCGTTCGCATCGTGGATGAGCCGAGCGAGGCCGCCAGGCTCAGCCTTCCCCTCGACATCCGCGGCACCGCGTTCCAGCGCCGCGTCTGGGAGGTCTTGCGGTCGATCCCGCCCGGCGACACGCTCAGCTACTCGCAGGTCGCAGCGCGGCTCGGCCGGCCGACGGCGGTGCGGGCGGTGGCCGGCGCCTGCGCCGCCAACCCGCTCGCGGTGGCGATCCCGTGCCACCGGGTGACCGCCGCGGACGGCCGGCTCGCCGGCTACCGCTGGGGCGTCGCGCGCAAGCAGCGCCTGCTGGCAACCGAGCGGCGGCGGCCATGAGCGCCGTGGCGCCGATGCGGGTGGCGGCCGCACCGTCGATCGGCGAGCGTGTCGATGGCCTCGACTGGGAGCGGATCGCCGCCGAGCTCGACGCGCGCGGCGGCGCGCCGACCGGAGTGCTGCTGACCGCGGCGGAATGCGAAAAGCTCGCCGCCGGCTACGACAACGACGCCCTGTTCCGCAGCCGCGTCGTCATGGCCCGGCACGGCTTCGGCCGCGGCGAATACAAGTACTACGGCTATCCGCTGCCCGACCCGATCGGCCCGCTGCGCGCTGCGCTCTACCGCCGGCTCGCCCCGGTCGCCAATCGCTGGGAGCAGGCGCTGGGGCGCGAGGCGGGCTATCCCGCAGAGCACGACGCTTACCTGGTGCGCTGCCATCGGGCCGGCCAGACCCGGCCGACGCCCCTGCTGCTGCGCTACCGGGAGGACGACTACAACTGCCTGCACCAGGACCTCTATGGCGATCTCGCGTTTCCGCTGCAGGTGGCGTTTCTGCTGAGCATGCCGGGACGCGATTTTTCCGGCGGCGAGCTGGTGCTGACCGAGCAGCGCCCGCGCATGCAGTCGCGCGCCGAGGTGGTGCCGCTGCGCCAGGGCGAGGGCGCGGTGTTCGCCGTCAACCAGCGTCCGGTGCAGGGCGCCCGCGGCCCCTATCGGGTCACCATGCGCCACGGCGTGAGCCGGGTGCGCTCGGGGCTGCGCGTCACCCTCGGCGTCATCTTCCACGATGCGAGATGACGCGCGGGCGGCCCGGCGACCTCGGGCCAATATTCTCACCGTTCACATTCCTCCCGGTGTCCTTGCGAAGCGACACACGGACATCGTAATCGCATTCTCGTTGCTGGTCGCGTGGGCACTTGGTCGCGTGGGTCGCTTCATCATCGGCGACGCTGCGCGCCTGCAGGCGCTCTACGGCTCGCCCGCCATCTGGCTGGATGGGCACGGGATCGCCGTCGCGGGACTGTGGGCCGAGCATGTCAACGTTTCCCGGTTGATCCAACTGGCCCAGGTGTTCACGTCATGGCTCAACACGGCCATCACCTTCTCGGTCGCGGTGCTCGTCTACGTTCTGCTCGGCCTGCTCGAGGTGGACGACGCCAGCCGCAAGCTTCGGACCTGGCGGCATGGGGACTTGGGTGAGATCCTGCTGGTCGGCGGCGCGAGGACGGCCGCCAAGTTTCGGCAGTACATGCTCGTGCGGACGCTCATGAGCGCCATGACGGGCGCCCTGGTGTTTGACAGCGGTGCAATGAGCGTACGGGGTACCGGGCTCCCAGGGGCCGGAGCGCAACGCCAATCGTCCCCCGGAGCATCGATTTTTGACTGCAATTCCCGCTTGTGTTATCGTACCTGAATGATCGTTGGCAGCGCGAAGCAAAATCGCCCCATGCTTGCCCTTCTCGGCCTGATGGTCGCGTCACTGGCAGGACTACTGCTGCTGCCGCCGATCCCTCAAGATCAAACCTATCACCAGTTCGCCGATCAGCGCACATTGTTGGGCATGCCGAACTTCTGGAACGTCGTCTCCAATCTTCCCTTCATCGTGGTCGGCGGAGCGGGGCTGGCCCGATTTCATCACAATTCAGCAATCATCATGCTCTTTCTCGGAATTTTCTTGACCGGATTCGGCTCGTCCATTTATCACTGGAATCCGAATGACGGCTCCCTGTTTTGGGACCGCCTGCCGATGACGCTCGGCTTCATGGCTATCCTTGCCGTCATGGTCGAGGAGCGAGCAAGCACAAAAGCCGGAGCCGTTCTGCTCTGGCCGCTGGTCGCAACCGGCGTATTCAGTCTGTTGCTGTGGCGGTGGACGGGCGATCTGCGGCTCTATGTCTGGGTGCAATTTTTCCCATATCTCGCTTTGCTGCTTCTGTTCCTGATGTTTCCACCTAAATACACGGGCACATTTTATTGGCTCATCGCCGCGGCGCTCTACGCGCTTGCCAAGGTGCTCGAGTTCTTCGACTCCGAGATCTATTCGGTCGGGTCCATCCTGAGCGGACATACTCTCAAGCATTTCGCCGCAGCCGCCGCGTGTTTCACCGTCTTGCGGTATTTCCAGACTCGCAGGTCGATCACGTGATCGCACGTTGCATGCGTTTAGATCGATCCACGAATTCGGTTGGCTGCCCACGCGCCACGGAGCGCTGCTGAAGACTCTGCCAGTGCACGAGCCGAACGACCTGTACGACACGACGTTTCGACTTTTCACACTTCAGTCGCCGTTCAAGATGGGAGATCGACGGCATTTCCGGCACTTCGGCGGGCCATGTCCCGCCTGGTTTCGCGCTATTTCATGAATCCGAGGGGCTGGAAAGACCGGGGCTTCCGAATGCGCGCCTTCCTCGGCCGTTCCGACGACATCGATTTGTGTCGTTCCAGGTAAGCCATGATGGCGCCCTCGCTCAGGGACGCATTTGAAGACCCCTCTGCGGATGCGCTTTCGGGAAATTTCGGCGAAGAAGCGCGATCTGTCGCATCGGATTTTGGTAGGCGAGTACGGTGAAAAATGCCGGAAAGCCGTTCATGCGGCATTACTGGACCGGCAATTTCGTCGCGGCGGGGGCGGGGTTCTTCATCGGGCGTGACTTCGATCCGGTGAAGGTCGGTGTAGATACCTCGGGACGAGCGGGCCGACAGCGGGCCGATCGGTGACCTGTTCGGCCGCCCGGATGCATGCTACCATCATACGCCAGTCCATGGGAACGAGAGTGACGAGCACCTTGATGCTGAGCGTTCGCGCCAGCGAGGACGATCGTGCCCTGCTGGAGTCCGCGTCCGCGCTGGCGCACACCAGCCTCGGCGAATTCATACGACCCAAGGCGCTCGACGCGGCGGAGGCCGACGTCCTGGAGCGGCGGATCGTCACCATCTCGGCCACCGACGGTGAAGCGTTCGAGGCTCGGGCGAACCGTCCATCGGAGGAGATCGCCGGGCTCGAGGATCTCGCCCGCAGGGCGCCAACGTGGCGGAAGTAGCGCCGGCAGCGTCCGCTCTCGGAATCAGACGATCGCGGCCAATTCGGTTGCGGCCGAGATTCGCTGAACCATTGGAAGTTCTCATCGCGCAATGATCGTGCGCATGGTTGATCTCGAGCGAAGCGGCTTCGAGCAATGAGCCCGCGGATGCAGTCGCGCCCGGTGACAAGCGGCCCGATCGGCGATCTGTTCGGCGCGCTGCCCCGCAACGGCGCCGTGCCGATGACCGACGGCGCCGTCGTCCTGCAGGGCTTCGTGGCCGCGGCGGCCGTCGCGCGCCTGGTGGACGAGGTGAACGCGATCGCGGCGGCGGCGCCGTTCCGCCGCATGATGACGCCGGGCGGCAAGCAGATGTCGGTGCAGATGACCAACTGCGGCGCCGCCGGCTGGGTCACCGACCGCCGCGGCTACCGCTACGACCCGGTCGATCCGCAGACCGGCCACCCGTGGCCGGCGATGCCGGCGGCCTTTGCGCGGCTGGCGGCCGAGGCCGCCGGCGCCGCGGGCTTTTCCGGCTTCACGCCGGACGCCTGCCTGATCAACCGCTACGAGCCCGGCGCCAGGCTGACCCTGCACCAGGACCGCGACGAGCGGGATTTTTCACAACCGATCGTGTCGGTCTCGCTCGGCCTGCCTGCCGTGTTCCTGTTCGGCGGCGCCAGGCGCACCGACCCGCGCCGCCGCATCCGGCTCGAAAGCGGCGACGTCGTGGTGTGGGGCGGCCCCGCGCGGCTGGCGTTCCACGGCATCGACCCGCTCGCCGACGGCGAGCACCCGCTCACCGGGCGCTGCCGCATCAACCTGACGTTCCGCCGAGCGGTGTGACCGGTGGACGGTGAACGAGGCCGTCGATTCCCGTCACTGCGTTTTGGAGAAAGCTGGCTAAGGCCGGTGATCCCCGGCGAGGCCGCGAACCCGATGCACTGTCGCGGCATTGCGCCGGTATATCTCCAACAGACCGCGAATCGTCAGGTCGGGATCGAAGTGGTCTATCGCGCTGGTGACGCCGTGGAACAACGATGCGACACCGCCGGTTGCGACGACCGTCATTGCTTCGTTCCGCTCGGCCTTGATGCGTGCGATCATCCCCTCGATGAGCGCAACGTGACCCCAGAAAATGCCGGACTGCATGGCGCTGACCGTGTCGTCGCCGATCACCCGTCGCGGCTTTTGCAGCGCAATCCGGGGAAGCTTCGCGGCAGCCGCATGCAGGGCCTCCATCGACAGGTGGATGCCCGGCGCGATCACGCCTCCGTCGAACCCGCCGTCACTCCCGATCACGTCCAGCGTGATGGCAGTCCCGCTGTCGACGATGATCAATGGCCCGCGATAGAGCTCGAGCGCGCCGAGCGCATTGACCAGACGGTCCGATCCGACCTCCGAGGGCTTGCTGGTCCGCACCTGGATGCCCAGCTCGGTATTCTCACCGATGATCAGCGGCTCGACGTGCAGGTAACGACGCGACAGGTTTCGCAGGTTGAAGATCGACTGCGGCACGACACTCGATATCACACAGGCATTCAAATGGCCGAGCTCGAGCTTGTGCATCGCCATCAGCTGCGACAGCCACACGACGTATTCATCGGCTGTGCGGCTGGGCTCGGTAGCCGATCGCCATTGGGCGATCCAATGGTCGCCGTCGTGAACCGCGAACAGGCTGTTGGTGTTTCCCTGCTCAATTGCCAGAAGCATCGATCGAGCCCTGCGTTGCTGCTTCGTATGGAAGGCTCCGGCATCATAGCGCCACGGCGAACGAATAGTCCCATCTTCGTCGACCGTGGCGCACCCCTGGACGAAATTGCCCGACGCCATGGCCGGGAGGCGGCCGAATGATGGGCCAGCGTCGCCGACAGCGGCAGGTGCAACTTGTAGCAGTGCCTTCGCCCACCGCCAAACTGGCCCATCCGCACGAAGCAGGCCGGGGCGAAGGGGTGCGTGTGTGGCTCCCCTTGGGGCGCCGCCCCTCGGGGCCCCGTCGCGCCGGACCACTCCGGGTGCTATGTTTCGACTGTCGCAACAGGGTTGCCGCCATGACCGTTGCCGTGACCACAGCCGCTGAAGGCTTCCCCCGCAGAGCATTCACCGTCGAGGACGTCCGTCGGATGATCGAGGTTGGTGTCATCCACGAGGACGAGAAATTCGAGCTCGTCGAAGGGGAGATCGTGATGATGGCGGCCAAGGGCGTCGCGCACGAGCGCGTCAAATCAGCCCTGATCATTGCTGTCGTCCGCGCACTACCGGACCACCTCACGGTCGGTGTCGAGGCAACACTGCGGCTGACCGAGAAGGTCATGCTCGAGCCGGATATCGCCGTTTTCCCCAAGGAGCTCTTCAAGAAGTCCTCGGCCGGGTTCGCTCGGCTCGACCCGGGTGAGGCCTGCCTCGTCATCGAGGTCGCCTCGTCGAGCCTCGCTTACGATAAGGGGCTCAAAGCGCGGCTGTATGCGCGTCACGGCGTGAAGGAATTCTGGGTGATCGACGCCAACAGCGGTTCGACATGGGTGCATACCGGACCGAGCGGCGATGGATGGTCATCGATAACGCAAAGCGGCCCAGAGGACGTGCTGACCACGTCTGCGCTTCCCGGATTTTCGATCCGCATCTGCGAGATCGATTGAAGGACGTGCGCAATTCTTGAGGCCCTGGCCGGCGATCGCCGGGGGCAACACTCGATCCGCATCAACGACCAATTCCGGGTGTGCTTTGTTTGGACGGCGGAAGGCCCGGCGGAGGTCGAGGTGGTGGACTACCACTAGAAGAGGACGGCACAATGACCAGGAAGCTCAAGCCAATGCATCCCGGTGAGGTTCTGCGAGAGGAGTTCCTCGTTCCGCTCAAAATGTCGGCAGGCGCTCTTGCCAAGGTCTGCGGCTTGCCTCGGACACGAATCGAGCGGATCG